>NZ_JBSQPW010000008.1:0-75537 GCF_055118575.1 Trichococcus sp.
CGCATTTTTTTGACTTTCATCCAATGGATGAGCTCCCCTAGAATTGAACCTCTAATGAAGCCGTAAGCTAAAAATAGGGATTTATTCAGCAGGCATTATTTAAAAAGTTTGTTCTGTCCGTGAGATGATATCTTCTTGGATAGTTTTATCCAAGGAAACAAAGTGGGCACTGTAACCCGCTACCCGTACAACTAAGTTTTTGTATTTTTCTGGGTTCTTTTGCGCATCTTGCAAGATTTCACGGCTGATTACGTTAAACTGCACGTGCATTCCTTTTTGTTCAAAGTATCCGCGAACCAAGGCTGATAAATTACGCAAGCCTTCTTCCCCAGCAACTGCTGATGGATGGAATTTTTGGTTCAATAATGTTCCGTTAGAAGCGATATGGTGATCTAATTTCGCAACAGAGTTCATTGCTGCTGTTGGACCATTCGTATCCCGACCAGAAGTTGGTGATACACCATCGGCTAAAGGTTCGCCAGCAAAACGACCATCTGCGGAAGCGCCGGTTCCAAGCCCCATTGATACATTGGCTGATACTGGGTATAGTCCTGGTTGGAACGTCCCGCCACGAGGGTTCGTATATTTTTGAACTTCTTGACAATAAGACAAAGCAACGTCACGAACTAAGTAGTCAATCTCGTCATTATCATTCCCAAATTTTGGTACTCCATTAATCAATAATTGACGTACATATTCCCCGTCTTTATTGGCAATGGCAGTGGTAGCTGCTGATGCTGTAACTTTGTTATCTGCCAATAAGTTTTGCAATAGGTTAACCAATTGATCACTGCTCATTTGCGACAAGTCGCTCGCATCGATACTTGGGGCAGCTGGCGTAACGGCTGTTCCTCGGCCGAAGTTGCTTGCCAATACATTGGTAAGTTCTGGTAAAGTCAATTCATTCTTTTCAAAAACAATTTTCTTAATAGCTAATAATGCATCCCCACAGTTGGCAATACCGACACCTTGAGGTCCAGTAAAATTATATTTCGCGCCACCTTCTTGTAGTGATTTTCCTTTACTAATACAGTCTGCTACCATAGAAGATAAGAATGGCAATGGTGTGCGTTTGCCATGAGCCACATCCACAGCGTTGTCAGCATTGATCAGTAATTTCACGAAGTAAGCCAATTGTTGCTTGAAGGCTGCTTCCAATTGTTCATAGCTGGTGAAGTCTTCTGCTCGACCTGTTTGTAAGCCCACTTTTGTCGTTCCACAATATCCATTGTTCAAGGTTAATTCCAAGACTTTTGGAATATTGAAGAATGCTGCATCATGCCAACCTTCTGTTTTCCCGCCAACTTGTGGTTCCACACAGCCGATAATGCCATAATCACGAGCGTCTTCTAAGCAAATGCCGCGGTTTTCCAAAGCTGGAATAATGACCTCATCACTGTAATAAGCTGGCATCCCAAGACCCATCCGTGAAATTTCGCCGGCTTTGTGCAACAAGACTTCTGGTGATTTATTCCATACTCGGATAGAAATGGATGGTTGTGGTAATTTTGTATGACGTGTCGCTTCCAAGCAGGCAAAAGATAATGGATTAGTCGAATCTAGACCGCGAGAATCTTGTCCACCAACTATCAGATTTTGAAACATTGGGTAGCCCCCGAATGCTTTAGTTGAAGCCTCATCACGAATTTTGTTGACATCATTGAATTTCACCCATAGACAGTCAAGCAATTCTTGAGCGAAGTCTTCAGAGATTTTTCCGCCTTCTACATCTGATTGCCAGAATGGATAAACATATTGATCAAAACGCATTGGTGAGATCGAATGACCATTAGATTCGATTTGAATCACGGCTTGAATGATCCAGAAAGACTGCAGAGCTTCATACAAGTTTTGTGCTGGATATTCTGGTACTCGTCGCAAGTTTACTGCAATCGTCTGCAATTCTTGTTGACGTTTTGGATCAAAACAACCGCTCGCTTCTTGCTCGGCTTTATCAGCTAGGCGATGTGCATAAGTAATCACGGCTTCCACAGAAATCAAGACTGCTTCCAAGAAATGGCTTTTCTCTATAGCATTTGGGTCTCCTAAATCTAGACCGTCCAATTCTACTTGGGCTTCTTTTCGGATACCATCTAAGCCGATAGTCAGAACTTTCTTATAATCCACAGAGATGTGGCCAACACCATTAAAGTAATAATTTCCTACAGTGAAGACACCAGCATCCATGGCGGTGATAGTTTCAGCGGCCATCAATTCAGTGGCTAATTCATTGGTAGTTTTCCCATCCCAATATTTGAATGATTGAGATAATTCACGCTTAGTCTCTTCGCTGATTCGGAAAATATCGCCGTTACGTTTTTCGATACGGTCGAACTCTTCTTCCAACCATTTGTTGGAGAATTCTGGAAAGATTTGTGTTCCTCGTGGTGATGTAGTTAAGTTCCCTACAATTAATTCATCTGGACGAATCACTACAGTCATTTTATTCAGGATATACTTCAAAGCTTTCGCCCGCCGGATAATAATTGGCTGATTTTCGGATTGCTGATACGATTCTGTCACCAAGACGGCACGCTCGGCTTCGATTACCGGGTCTCCTGCGAATAAATGGTCAATCAATTTTTCAATACGTGGACTTATATTTGTCATTGTCTTTCCTCCTCGTTTTCATAAATTTCAACTTCAGCAACGTTTGTTGCGGGTTCTTCTTCAACTGCGTAGTAAGGTTTGATTAATTTCTCATAAATTCCTCCGACGAAAATCGCGCCGAAGATTGGACCAAAGATTGGAACAATCAGTCCATAAAGATTAGTTCCCAATGATGCGGTACCCCAACCTGCAATCATAGTGAACAGTCGTGGACCAAAATCCCGCGCTGGGTTCATAGCAAATCCAGTCAAAGTACCGAAAGCTAATCCGCAAACTGCTACTGTTAATCCAATCATGACTATGGCCAAGCCACCTGTTGGGGCCGCACCATTAGTACTATCGGTGACAGAAAGAACAACGAGCATCAAGATTCCCGTGATAACAAATTCCACGAAAAATCCATTAAGCAATGATACGTTTGCACCTGGGAATGTCGCGAAAATCCCTGCAGAAGCCGTACTTTCAGCAGTTCCTCGTAGGATATTATTGGCCTCTTCGAAAACTTTGATGTTACTGGCAAACAAGCCATAAGCAACTGCTGCTGCTGCAAAAGCCCCCAATATTTGAGACACCACATATGGTACAACTTTTGCCCACGGAAATTTCTTCCAAGCTGCCAGACCGATAGTTACGGCTGGATTTACATGCCCACCTGAAACAAAAGCTGAAATAAATACCCCTAGTGAAACCGCTAAGCCCCAGACGATGGCTAATTCCCAGTAGCTCACTTCCGTTTGTGTGGCTACGAGAACGGCTACTGAACCAATCCCAATAAGTACGAATAACATTGTGCCTAAAAACTCGGCGAGACATTCGCCTGTCAATTTTTTCGACATTTCAACACTTCCTTTTATTTTTTACGGTTGTTGAATATGCAAGTCTGCAATAAGACAGACTTTGCGTATTAAATTATGGTGTCAACCACAACTGATTGGCGCAATTCAGCTACCTCTATGGGCTTACCCCATACTTAAGTACAAGTCTTTAAGACTTTCATGATCTGGTTTTCGAGGATTAGTTAGAGTACAAGCGTCGGCTAAAGCCGTATAAGCAATCTGATCGGCTTTTTCCACAAAAGCTGCCTCCTCCACACCAAATTCTCTGAAATTAGTAGGTAGGCAAAACTCCTGATTTAATACTTGAATCGCTAAACACAATTCTGCCACCCCAGACATAGCATCTTGGGCAGGTAACCCAATTAACTTGGCTAAGCGCTGATAACGAGCAGCAGCTTGTTGGCAACCAGATGCATTATACTGAATGACCCTTGCCATAATCACGGCATTGATTCGGCCATGAGACAAATGGAACACCCCGCCAATAGCATGGGCAATACTGTGATTGATTCCCAGAGAAGCATTAGTAAATGCCATGCCAGCCATCGTAGATGCATCGTGCATCAAGCGGCGTGCAGTTGAGTCATTAGGATCGCGATAGAGCTTTGGTAAATTCTCAAAAACCATTTGAACAGCTTTTTCCGCTAATGCGTCGGTAAAGCTATTAGCATCAGTGGAGACATATGCTTCTATAGCATGCGTCAACACATCCATACCGGTATCGATAGTGACACTGACTGGCACTGATTTCACTAACTCCACATCCAGTAAAGCTATATTTGGAATCAGACGTTCATCGACAAAGGCTGTCTTTTCCTCTCCATTGGTGATTACCGTAAAAGATGTCACTTCACTACCAGTTCCGCTAGTGGAAGGAATCGCAATCAATATTGGTGCTTCATAATCAGTGGATAATTTATAATTCCCCAAAAGTATTCCTTTAGCAGCATCAATAGCTGAACCGCCACCGATGGCTACCAAATGCTCTGGCTGGATTCCGTTCATGATGGCCAAGCCTTTAGCAATGGTCTCAACCTTTGGATCCGGGGTGATTTCACTGAAAACAGTAACAGGTATGTGCCTACTGTCTAAGGATTTTTTTATTTGATCTACAATGCCCAACTTTTCCATCATAGGGTCTGCCACCACAAAGACACTTTTAGAGGTCAAAGTGGCAAAGTATTCTTGAATTGTTGTGTCGAAGACAACGGTAGGCTTAATTTTAAAATTTTTCATCAGTAGCCCCCTTACCCCTGTTGTAGTTTTTCTAAAGCTAGTTGGATCAGACGTCTAACATTTTCATCTTGAATAACATTTGTAGTATCTACCGCATTGACCCCACTACGACACGCTGGCGTGACAGGTGCAGCTGAATCATCATTGAACAGCTGCCGAATATCCGCAAGACTGCGAACTCCATAAGCTGCTTTTCTGATATTTAAGAGATTCATTGGCGTAATATTGTCAGAGGTTGAACTACCCCCAACAGCACCGCAGCCTAAAGTCAAAGCGGGTGCAATATTAGTAGCCCCGCCAATTCCTCCAAGTGCTCCTGGTGCATTCACCAACAGCCGTGAAACTGGCTTACGTAAAATAAATTCTTTAATGACTGCCTCATCACGGGAATGGATACATAAGGTATGACCTGCCCCTTCGATGTGTAAAATTTCAATACAACGTTCACAAGCAGCCAACCAGCTTTCTTCTACATAAAAAGCTAAAATTGGACAAAGTTTTTCCCGAGCATAAGGATTAGACTTACTAGCATCTGTTTGTCGTGACAACAATACTGTCGTACTCTCTGGTACATAAAACCCAGCCATCTCAGCGATTTTCACTGCTGTCTTCCCGACAATTTGCGGATTCATGGTGCCATTCGCCCGCAGGATAAATTTAGCAAGCTTTTCACTTTCGTCCGCTGTTAAAAAGTAGCCTCCTTGCCGTTTGAATTCACTAATGACTGCATCGGCATTAACAGTTTCCACTACTACAGACTGTTCTGATGCACAAATTACGCCATTATCAAAGGTCTTACTATCAATAATCATGGCAACTGCTGTCGCGGGATCTGCAGTTCGTTCAATAAAGGCTGGACCGTTACCCGGACCAACCCCGATTGCAGGATTACCGGAACTATAGGCAGCTTTCACCATTGCTTCTCCACCAGTAGCTAAGATCACTGCGATATCTGGATGCTTCATCAATGTTGAAGTTCCTTGCATCGTCAAAATGCTTAAAGTACCAATGGTGCCTTCTGGTGCTCCAGCTTCAATAGCTGCGCTTTTAATGATTTTCACTGTTTCTAGAATTGCTCCTTTGGCACCTGGGTGCGGGGAAAAGACAATACTATTACCAGCTTTAATGGCAATTATTGCTTTGTAGATAGTAGTAGAAGTTGGATTTGTTGAAGGAATTAGTCCGGCTACAACCCCCATAGGCACTGCCACTTCCATTACCTGATTGACCTTGTCATCTTTGAGTATGCCTACCGTCTTCATATCCTTGATGGAGTCTAAAACTGTCTTACTGGCAAACTTATTCTTTATGATTTTATCTTCGGTTTTTCCGAAACCGGTTTCTTTATGAGCTAATTCTGCTAAATAGGCAGCTTGTTCATACGCCCGTTTGGCAATATTATCTACGATTTGATCGATTTGTTTCTGGCTCATTTCTGCTAACTGCTGCTGAGCTTTTTTCGCCGCTGCAATCACCAACCGAGCCTCTTGGATCGACTGCAAATCCTTATCGAATTCAGTCATCTAAATCCCCCTCTAGTATAGTGTGCTTTATTATGCTTTATTTTTTTTGATTTGCTCTTTGGCTAAATCTGTCAAGATAGCACCTTCAGGAATAGTCATATCAGGATTTTTTTTTAGATCTTGTTGCGTGATGATCCGTTTATCTCCTTGTGATTTTTCCCAAGTTACCACTTTTGTTGCCTTACCAATGCTCGCTTCCAACAATCCTTTAAAGGTTTGTAGATCACCGACTTTTGCACCCATTTTTTTCAGCAACTCCTCGTGTTCTTGGACTTGTTGGAAAATAAATGGATTTTTATCCAATCCATTGTATACGGCATGATCGGTGTCTAAACGAAATCCGTGGTTGGAAATAATCACTTCTTTCCCCATTAAGAAAGCATGCTGTAAGACAGTTAATTCACCAGAATCTGCCATTCCATAAACTGTTTTTGCCAATGAGTTACGGGTCATAAATGGTACCAAGACGGTATCAAACTCTTTCAGCCTCCCTGCTTGTAACAACTGAAAGGCATCCTCTTTCTCACCTATCTGCTCCCAACTGCTCGTCTCAGAGACAAAGCAACGTTTAGCTGAGAACAATATGGTGAAGTGGCAATCTTCTCGCTGATTTTTTAGCAGATGCATGATTTGATCTTCATTGTGATTACAGCCAAAGACAATTACTAAAACATTTTTTAAAACCGCGGCTTGCCGTTCCGCTAAAATTTGATAAATCGCCTCGATTAGTTCTTTAGACAAGATACTTCACCTCACAAATTGTCGATGATAGTAACTTTACTGCCATTTTTTAAACTGGCAGCATTGGCTTCATCGGTATCCAAGTGGCACTCCAAACGAAAATTGTCATCGACGCGTATCACTGTATCCATGAAAATCATTTCCCGCTCTCCAGAAGTTTTAATCGCCACCAGTTGTTTATTAACTACATTAAATTTCGCTGCATCCATTGGACTCATATGAATGTGGCGCTTAGCAACGATCACATTTTGCTTTAAGGTCACCATGCCTTTAGGGCCTAGAACGCAAACGGCACCAGCGTGAGTTAAATCGCCAGACTCATTGATGGGTGCTTTCACTCCCAGAGCAAAACTGTCGGTTTTCGAAATTTCTAATTGTGATTTTTCTCGAGTCGGGCCTAAAACGCGAACGTTAGCCAGACTTCCTTTAGGTCCTACGATGGTGACTGTTTCTGCCGTTGCGTATTGTCCAGGCTGTTTCAACCATTTTTTAATTGTCAGCTGATACCCTGAACCAAAAAGCGCTTCGACATCCTCTTGACAAAGATGAATATGTCGATTGGAGATCCCCACCGATATGCCTAACTCTTGGTCTTCTTCTGTGGGTGTTGATCCCATACGTGTCATTAACTCTTTCACCAGGGTTTCAAGTTGATTTCTATTTAGGGTCTCCGTCACTTATGATGTCTTCCCTTCTTAAACAAGGGTAGGTGTTGATGATGAAGCAGCTTTACCACCTAAAGTTTCCAAAGCTGCCAAACCTACATCTTGTGCACTTAATAATGATTGTTTCACTGCCCCGGAGTCTCCAGTGATAGAAACGATGATTTCGTTAGAACGGGCAGTTCCTTTATCAGGGCTTGCGAATGTTACTACATCTACATTAGCTGTCTTCACAGCAGTATCTGCCATTACTAAACCGATTGCCGCCGGTGCGCCAACGATAATTCCAAAAGATTTGCCAACAGGTGCCGTAAAGCCGACCTCCAAAGCTTGGCTAGCCCGAGCAGTGTAATGTAATTCAATATGACCCGCATCGTTGCTGTACACATTTCCAAAATTACGTTCTACAGCTTCCAAAGTAATCTCAACAGCACGACGAGCATCAGATACATCTTCCGCTGCAAAGATAATGGTAGCTCCGTGACCAGCGCCACCTTTCGTATCTCGAGCCATCTCGATTTTTACGATTTCAGTGTTTGTCGCTTTCACTGCTTCATCCGCTGACATAATATGTGGCGCACCACCAGTACGTGAGGATAAGAAACCAATGGAACGGTATTTTTTGTCAATTTCTAAAAAATCGTGCAATTGAGGATCCAGATTGGCGATGACCAGCCCAATCGTGTCTCCCATTGCAGTTCCCACGAATTCGGTAATCGTGTGACCACTTCCAGTTACGACTTCATTACTGCAAGGAGTAGTTGAACTGGTATTATCTGCAACCCGTTTTTGTGCTTCGGCTAATACTTTTTCTAAGATTGATGCATCCATTTAAGAAATCCTCCTAATGATTTTTATTGTGCTAAAATTTTTTCAATATCCGTATGTGGACGAGGGATCACGTGTGTTGAAACCACTTCGCCAACATTGTTAGCTGCAGCAGCTCCTGCATCTACAGCCGCCTTGACTGCGCCTACATCACCACGAACAAGCATGGTCACCAAGCCAGATCCTATCTGTTTTTGTCCTACCAATTGCACATTGGCTGCCTTGACCATGGCATCGGCACCTTCTACTGCCGCAACATAGCCTCTTGTTTCAATCATTCCTAATGCTTCTTGTCCCATTGTTGCACCTCCATATTTGCTAAATAAATTACACACTAAGAATAACATGCAAGGGATTACATTTGTTTTGCACAGGTGATAAAAAATTGGAAAAAAAACTTCTTGAAACAGGACAAAATAAAAAAAATATAATAAAAATAACCTCTTTTGTGATACATTTAACAACGAACAAAGAGCAATGGAGAGTACTATGGATATAGAAAATCTGTCATTACAAGATGTTTTCGATATTCAACATCTTCTATATTTGTGATATACTTAATAATAAACAAAGAACAATGGAGGGTATTATGGACATAGAAAATCTATCATTACAAGATGTTGTCGATATTCAACATCTTCTAGAAGTACAACGTAAGCTCTCAGATTTGGTTAAAATTTCAGTAGTAACAACGGATATAGAAGGTCGTCCTATCACTGCTTTGAATAACTTCAGTCCTTTTTGTAAATTAATCCGTTCTACGGAAAAAGGTCGTGAAGAATGTGAGTTATGTGATAAGTGTGCTGAGAAAATCGCTTTTAAAGAAAAACGTTCCATCATTTATGATTGTCATTTAGGGTTGAAGGATTGCTGTGTACCAATTATTGTAGGCGATAGATTGATTGGCGCAGTGCTGGGTGGACAGGTGTTGATCGATGGGCAAAAAAAAGACGCGCTCTTTGATATTAAAAATTTAAGCCATAAATATGGTATCTCTGAAGAATCACTGCAAGAAGCCATTCGGAAGATTTACATGGTGGATCATGACTATTTAAAACGATGTGTAGATTTGTACGAGACAATTGCAAACTATTCTAAAGAGATGGGATTAAAATACATCGCCCAACAAAAGCTAGTTTGCGAAGGGCAAGAACGATTATCATACGAGCGTCGCGCGAAATATGCCGAATTAAAAACATTAGAAGCTCAAATTAATCCACATTTTCTCTTCAACACCTTGAACTCTATCGCTCGAATGTCCATGTTTGAATCCGCACCAGATACAGAAGAAATGATTTATAATTTATCCGACCTACTCCGCTACAATTTGCGGCAAACGGAAGAATTTCCAGTATTAGAAAAAGAGCTAGACAATCTTCAACGATATTTAGCTTTACAGAAAATTCGCTATCAAGATCGTCTTAATTATCAGATTAATGCTGAGGAATCTACCAAGATGGCTTTAATTCCCATGATGATCTTGCAACCATTGGTGGAGAACGCCATCATCCATGGCTTGGAACCTCTGGTAAAAGGAGGACAATTACTAATCTCCGTAGATGATTTAGGAAAGAAGATTCGTATCCGCATCTGCGATACTGGCGTTGGAATTCCTCCTGAGCAAAGACAAAAACTATTGAATAGTGATTCATACGGCGCTACTGGCCTCGGCGTAGTAAATTCTCACCTACGATTAAAAGATGCTTTTGGCCCAGATTACGGCCTACGAATCTATAGCGATCAAGATTTCAGCACCATTGTTGAGATGATTTTCCCAAAAGTTACCGATAAACGTCACATTAAGGAAAAGAGGTTTGAAAATGAACTTGCGCTTGATTATCGTTGAAGATGAGCCTTTAGAAAAACAAGCTTTAAGACATATCATCAGTCAAAATTTCCCAAATATCGACATCGTGGCAGAGCCTTCAGATGGATTGACCGCACTAAAAGAAATCGAAAAGTGGCAGCCTGATTTATTGTTTCTAGATATTGGTATTCCTGTGATTGATGGACTGACAGTTCAAGAGCGGGCCATTCAAATGTTTCCTGCGATTCGAACAGCTGTTTTGACCGCCTATTCTGATTTTGACCATGCCCACCAAGCCTTGACCAGTCAGGTAGTCGATTATCTAGTCAAACCAGCTCGTAGTTCGCAAATTATTGCAACGGTAAATAAATTATTAGCTGCCTTGCCAAAATCAGTACCTAGCCCTAAGAAAACAGAGACTGCAAATGAAAATATTCAAAAGGCCATCTCTTATATCGAACAAAATTATTTTCGAGAACTGCAACAAAAAGAAGTTGCCGGATTATTATATATCCATCCGCAATATCTAAGCCGTCTATTCAAAAAGGAACTAGGCGTAACATTTGGAGAATACCTTAATCGTTTCCGTATCGAAAAGGCTAAGGAACTGTTACTCCAGACTAATATGCCAATTTATGTTGTAGCTACAGAGTGTGGTTTTACTGATGCTGCCTATTTTTGCAAGAAATTCCACCAGATTATGGCTACCACTCCATTACGATATCGGAAAAATGCGCTATAAAATTCTTTTATTAAATTTGGATAAATAATTAGGTTATCGAACTACTCGACAAGAGTCACATCTTGCTAAAAAAATGAAATTTTAGTCTTTGATATTATGGAGAAATTGAGCCAAGGACATCAAGGTTTAATAAAAAAACTTGTGATCATGAGAACCTCACGCTATATAATGAAGGCGTTTTCCAAGAATGTCTTCATAGTCCTTGGACACGTTTCACTTATATAGACAGAAAAAAATAAGGTGTGTGACAATATAAAAAACATACCGAGGGGAAGTATCACCACTACACCCCTGGTGTCAATGAATCGAAAGTAACAAATATTTTAAATAGAGAATTTGAAGCGAGTAAACCACTTGAAAAAGTCGTAACGTATATAACTTATGTCAGAGTAGTAAATAAATGGCACTATGTTTGCCTAATACTCGATTTATATAATCGAGAAATCATCTGTTTCAGTAGTGGCCCCAATAAATCAGCTGAGCTCGTAAAGGAAGCTTTTCAACGTATTCCATACGCATTAAATAAAATAGAGTTATTTCATACAGATAGAGGAAAATAATTTGATAACCAATTGATTGATCAGTTATTAAAAACGTTTGATATTCAGCGTTCATTGAGTAAGAAAGGTTGTCCTTATGATAACGTAGTGGCAGAATAGACTTACAAATCATTTAAAGTTGAATTTGTCTATTCAAACACTTTTAGAACAGAACTATTTGACTATGTCAATTGGTGGAATAACTGGCGCCTGCATGCCTCTTTAGGTTATAAGACACCAAGAGCTTATAAAGAAGAGATTGGCGAAGCTTGCCTTGAGGGTAAGCACAAATATGCTAATGTTCGATGAGCGATTAAACTTTCTACAGCTTAATCCCATTGAGACTGTTTCACATTTGTGAAGGATCACGGTCAAGGACAATCGGATAACAAACAGGTGGAAAAGACACCTTAAAAAATTTGTCTAAAAAGTGTTCCCATTCCAAGAGGGTTTTTCTTTGGCTCTAAAAACGCCTATTACCTTCTAATGGAATAGGCGTGAAATAGGCGAGGCTTATCAATGAATATCAAAAATAATAAATACGCATTTGTTCCATTATTTTAACGTTAAATCACAAAAGGAACGAACTCAACGATAGTCTCATCAAATTCGTTCCTTTTAATCCGGATCAGTTATTATTTTTTAAGTATTCGGTGTAGGCATAAATTAACGGTGCAATTCCCTTCGCATCATTTTCTACGATGGGCTCAGAAATATAATATTCATAGGAACCATCCCGTAATTTGTAACTCCCTTTACCAGGCATTCCACCTAATCCAGCAACTAAACAAATATCTTTTAAAACATAGGTTTCATCTGTCACAATTAATTTCATTTCACTAATTTTTCTTAAAATTTCTTCTCCTTTATAATAAAAACTTTTTGGTAAAACTCCGATTCTTGCGCCTTTCATTAATGTATAAGCAATCGCACTAGAACCACTTGTTTCAAGGTAGTTTCCTACACGGCCAGCTTGATCCGTTACTTGATAAAAAAGAGACGTTTCGATGTCTTCATAGACCAACAAAGCTTCAATTAATTCGTTCAAATCAATCATTAAAAGCTCTTTTTCTTCAGGATAATCCTCTTTTAATAGATCAATTGTATCTACGAGCGCCATTGCATACCATCCTAATGAACGCGTCCAAAATGATGAACTGCAACCAGTGTGAGGATCCGCCCAAAAAGCTTGCCTTGTCTCGTCATAGCCATGGAAATACAATCCTGTTTTTTCATCTCGCATTTTTTGATTAACGTTCGCAAATTGTTGCGTAATATCCGGTAAATTACGTCCATTGTTAAACAGTCGTTCATATTCTAAGTAAAAAGGTTGTATCATATACAATCCATCTAACCAGATTTGATTGGGATAAATCTTTTTATGCCAAAAACTTCCTGAATTTGTCCTCGGTTGCTGTTGAATTTGAGCATACAAATGATCCATTGCTTTACGGTATTTTTCGTCTTTCGTTTTTTTGTATAATGTAAATAATACTTTACCTTCATTGATAGAGTCTGAATTCATCGCATCAAGATCATAGCCTAAAATATTCCCCTCATCATCAATGTAGTAATCAATAAATTGTTTTAAAAAATCAAAATACGTTTCATTCTTCGTACTTTCATACATAAATAAAACAGAAATCAGCATACAACCATCTATGCAGCTCCAAGAAGCTGGTTTTTTTCTAAAATGGCTTCTTGATTCCAAACGGGTTGACTAGGAGTTGATTGCTTTAGTATACTCTCTAAAAAAACTGTTATCTTTTCCATTTTTTCTCCTCGCATAAAAAGCTAAAGGAAAGGATTCACTTTTCTTTCCTTTAGCCTTCCCTAATTTTTTTAAATCAAACTTGGACAATTTTTGTATACGTTGCTTCTTCATGCCCACCGACTTTCGCTGCCAGTAAAGGGATACAAATAAAATAACAACTCATCAGTTTACATAAAATCTCTCTTTGAAACACCACTGCTACTGAGATATCCTTCCGAAATTTGTCTGTTGAGACGATTTTTAGTCGATAGAATCCTTTGCCTATCGTTTGTCCATTTTTCATAAAAGGATATTGAATGAAGAAATACAACAATCCAATAAGAAACATCCCTATTAACGTCCGAATAATATCAATTGACAATTCCCAATGCCTCAGTGTAATGCTTATTCTTTATAATATTTATCTAATGCAGATTGTTGTTTTTCAACATATTGTTTCGCAGCTTCAGCGGCCGTTGATT
The DNA here is from genome assembly GCF_055118575.1 of Trichococcus sp. Taxonomy (NCBI): domain Bacteria; kingdom Bacillati; phylum Bacillota; class Bacilli; order Lactobacillales; family Carnobacteriaceae; genus Trichococcus; species Trichococcus sp. The sequence continues at coordinate 13,760 of NZ_JBSQPW010000008.1, forward strand.
TCCCTGATCTGAATGCCTCAATAGCTGTATAACGTTCATTTCGAACATTTTCATCTTCAAAATATGGATCGATTACTGTCTGCTCGTATTGATCTAAGACTTCATATCCTTGTTTTACGGAACCTTCAATTAAGTCATTTTTATCTTGGAATTCATAAGTAACCGTATTACTTGAAACACCTAATGTATCCCCTGCAGCTTTGACTGCTTCTTCATTCGTAAACATAAAGTTAATAAAATCAGCAGCTACTTCTGGGTTTTTACTATTGCGTGATACTGCATAACCAAAGTTAGGTTTTACGTAGACATTTGGTTTAACATCGGCTGATTCTTGGAAATACCCGCCTACAACTAGATCTTCACTTGACTGACCACTTTGATAAGATCCTACCCATTTACCTAATGAATTTGCCCATTCGTAAATTCCACCTGTGCGCACATTTACCCATTCAGGATTGGATTCATTCTCAATTGATGGATCTTGCGCAAAAGTCGGCATTGCACCAGCTTCTTCAACAGTATAGTTTACTGTACCGTCTGTCTGCATTACCTTTCCAGTTTTGTTAAAGAGCATTTGTGCGATAAATAAATCTTTTGATACTTCGCCCATATTCGTAAAGGCATACTTATTTTCTGCCCCCGTAGCTGTATTATCTTTTGAAATAACTTTTCCAGCTTCAATTAACTCATCATAAGTAACAGGTAACTCTAAACTATTTTCGCTAAATAGCTTTTCATTCATTAGATTAACACGACCCGTCATTCCGTGAGGGACAGCAGTCTGTTCACCATCTACTTGCATCGCATTTAAATAATTTTCATCCCAATTTGATAGATTAATAAAATCTTTCACTTCATCTAAATTATAAAAGACATTTTTTCCTCTACCATAAGAAAATAACCAGTTATAATTGACTTGCATGACATCAGGCTCTGTTTTTCCAGAAAGTTGTGTTAATACTTTTGTTTGCCAGCCATCCCAAGCACCATATTCAATTTCAACAGTGACATTAGGATTCGATTCTTGATAAAGTCGAACTACTTCTTTCATCGCCTCATGCCGATTGTCTGCTCCCCACCATGAAAACTTAATCGTGACATCTTCTTTTGTCAATTCCGTTGATGTTGGACTCGATTCATTGCTCACCTTATCACTATAATTAGAATCTGCATTACTACCTCGTGAACTACATCCTACTAAAAGTGTCGTAACAATTAACCCGCTTACCATCAATGTTTTTAACCGTCAATGAAATAACAGGACTTGCACAACTAAGTAGATAAAAATGACTATTTTTGAACTATATTGACTTTACCTGAATAATTCATAATTTTTCAAAAAAGCTTCAAAAACCTTGTTATAACAGTCTATTTTGTTTCGTTCATCCGCACCTGTCAGTGCTAAACTAAATTGAACAGTTTTCGATGAATAAGATTGAACACTTTCGCCAAAGAATATCTCCAATCTGCTATGGTTAAAGTGACTAAACCTAACCAAAGAAAGGGGTTCTCTCAATGGCAACTTTACACGAAAATCGTCTACTTTTCAATTCAAACGTTACAGTATCTCACTCTGGTGGAAATTTATCCTCAGATACCGGCTTAATATTAGTAAAAGAATTCATGGACAAATTTAAGTTTAGCCGAATCTTACGTAAAAACATCCAGATTCAAGATGACCGACTGTATCATATTCATGAAAATGAATCCATTCTGGAACAAATCATCTTACAGTTAATTGCAGGCTATCCTACGGATTCTTCTGCCAATATATTAGCAACTGATCCTATCTTTCAAGCTGTTTTAAACAAAAAACGGTTGGCTTCACAGTCATCTATTTCTCGCTTCTGGGATCGGATGACAACAGAAAATATCATTCAACTTCAAAAGGTTAACCAAATTTTGATTGATAAAGCACGTAGGATAAGAAATACGAATGAAATGATTTTCGATTTAGATTCCACCCACAGCGATACCTTTGGAAATCAAGAAATGACCGATTATAATGCGCATTACCAGACAACCGGTTATCATCCGCTCGTTGCCTTTGATGGTCTTACTGGTGACTTTCTTAAAGCAGAACTTCGTTCTGGAAATGTCTACACCTCGAATGGTGTCGCAGCATTTACTCGACCATTATTTGAGCATTATCAATCTGTGACACCCGTAAGCACTATTATGGTACGTGCAGATAGTGGATTCGCAACGCCCAATTTGTATGAACTTTGTGAAGAATACGATAGTCTGTATACTATCCGCTTAAAAACCAATCGTAATCTGTGCAGAATCGCTGAGCAATTCATTACTATTAAGGATAATCACGATTGGGATAAGAAAGAAGTTCATTACTATAACGCCACTTATCAAGCAAAGGCGTGGAAAAAATTCAGAAGAATTTGCATAAAATCAACTAGAGAAGCTGGTGAATTGCTTTTTAGACATGAATTCATCATTACCAATTTCTCAAAAGATGTCTCTCCAGAAATGATTTTCCAAACGTATTCAAAAAGAGGAACGATGGAAAATTACATTAAGGAAGCAAAAAACGGGTTTTACTTTGACAAAACAGACAGCCCAAGTTTTATAGAAAATCATGCTCGTATGATCGTAAGCCTATTGGCTTATAATATTGTAAACTTCATGCGAACATTATGTTTTACCAATGAAACGAAAGGGTATCAGGTTTCTACTATCCGCTTATTTTTCTTTAAAATAGCTGGAAAGATGGTTCATTCTGGAAGAAGAAACTACTTGAAATTAAGCAGTTACCATGTTTACCAGAAAGTATTTTATCGGATTCTACAAAACATTCAGGTACTGCAGTGTTAAGTACGTTAATTGGGTAATTTAAAAAGTTCGTTAACCATCTGCTAGGATGAGTGCGCCCAAAATGAGGTCTTATTTGAATTTAATCCGTTAGCAAAAAGAAATTAGACCATTTAGAAGAATATTTTTGAGAAAAAGAGCCATTGACCATAAAATGAAACAGATGATTGATAAAATTTAGCCCTTTATAAAAGGTATGAATTATTCAGGTTCTTAATACCAGTTTAAAACGCAACTGTAGAAAAAGATAATAGTTTTTTCGCATGATTAATCATGCCCTGAAGGCATTCTTAAGAAGCTCGATGAATTTAGCAACTGCCGGCGGGAAAATCTGATTCTTTTTCCAGGCGATGACCACGCCTGTCTCCAAGGCAGGCGCCAAGGTCCGGAAGCAGAGCTCGGTTTCCTCACGGACCGGGACAAGTTTTTCCAAGCACAACGCAACCCCGACGCCCGCTTCCACCAGAATGGCTGCATTGTAGATCAGATTGTAGCGCCCAATGATATGCACGGCCCCATAGGCGTCGCCGAACCAATTGTCAAGTTCGTTCTGGACCAATGCTCTCCCCGGAATCAGGATCGGATAAGCCAACAGATCCTCAGGTGCAACGGAGCGCTCCTGCGCCAGCGGACTGTCCTTCCGCATGATGACACCCCAGCGTTCTTTCTGGGGAATCCGGATGAAATCATATTTATCGACATCGACCGGCTCCGTCAGCAGGCAGATGTCCAACAGCCCTTTGTTGACCCGATCCTTGATGTCATCGGCATCGGCACTGTACAATTTGTAGGTCACTTGCGGATATTCCGTGCTGAAGGTCTTGATGAAATCAGCCAAAACGCGCATGGACTGCGTTTCTCCCCCACCGATGGCGATTTCGCCGTTCATGAGCGTTTTCTGCTCCTTCAGCTCCAGTTCGGTCCTGCTGGTCAGATCGAGGATTTCCTCCGCCCGTCTTTTCAGCAGCAACCCTTCGCTGGTCAACGTGATTTGCTTTTTGCCGCGCCGGAACAAAGAAATGCCTAATTCCTCTTCCAACTGCATCAATTGGCGCGACAAGGTCGGCTGGGTGATGTGCAACTTTTCAGCGGCACTAGTGATGTTCTCTTCATAAACCACTGTCAAAAAATAATTCAGAACCCGCAACTCCATAGTCAATACTCTCCTATCCCTTGATTCGGCTTTAATCCTGCCGAGTCGTCTTCCGATTACAAAGCCGTTTTTTCAGCACAGCGGGGCTGCAATCGCTTCGGTTCAAGTATCTCACATCAAGCTCCGGCCGTAAAACCGAAACAGGACAAGGACGCACCCTGCATGGCGCCGCACCTTGCAGTTCTTGCGCCCTTTCCTCCGGTGAGCAATCCACTAGCCGGAGGACACCGGCAACATTTGACCTCAACACCGATAAAGAAATTCTCGCAGGAGAACACACCCAGAATGTGGGCCGAACTCCGGCGAAGCCTGCGTTCACCGGAGAAAAGCAGTTTGCTGACGATTGCGGGTTCAGGTGTCTATAGGAACAGTTGTCCTCAACGGCATCTGTCCTTTTGGTACAACGCTACTCCTTCAACAAACCGTTGTATACCGTCTTCCAGAAGCACCCTCGGGCAGGCATAATTCCAGCGGACAAAGCGCGAACCGTTGCCGCCGAAGATATCCCCTGCGGAAAGATAGAGTCCGGTTTTCTCCCTGATGAACGCGCACAGCGCCTTCGTGTCCTCCGTTATCGCCGCGCAATCGATCCAAGCCAGATAGGTTGCTTCAGCCTCGATGACTTGGACTTCGGGAACAAGTTCCTTCAAAGAACCGATCAGGAATTCCCGGTTCGGTTCCAGATATTCCCGCAGTTCCTCCAGCCATTCTTCCCCTTCGTCGAAAGCCGCTTCAGCCGCTTGGATCGCGAAAGTATTCGGTTCCGCCACTTCATCCGTGTTGATTCCTCTGTCCACTTGTTTTCTGATTTCAGGATTCGGAATGACGATTGCCGCTGTTTGCAGTCCGGCGATGTTGAAAGTTTTCGTCTGAATAGAGCCCGCTCCCCGGTGAATAGCTGTTGATTAAGATGTTCCATCATTCATTTCCCCTCTCTGATACAATCAGAGCGTACACCTTAACCTTGACGTTAAGTCAAGGGATAAAAATAAACCCACCAATTGGCGGGTTTATTTCGTACTTTTTTCCTTTTCTGCCTCAACCTGGGAAATCATACTATCTTTATTGCCTGCAAGGCGCTCCTCGTAGAAATCGATCTTGTTTTCGATCACCTCAAGATTGTGCATCAATGCTTGGATATCTTTTTCCAACAAGCGTCGTCGCTTTTCCAAGAGTTCCATCCGCTCGAGCATCGTCGCATCCCCTTCAGCACGCCAAATGGTGTACTGCTTCAGTTCCGCCATCGACATGCCTGTGCCTTTCAGATGCAGAAGAAAAGTCACCCATCTTAAATCCTGATCTGTATAGACGCGCAGGTTGTTCTCATCGCGATCCGGTTTCAACAGCCCTTCATTTTCATAGTAGCGCAGCGTCGACACAGGTAGACCGATCATTTTCGAAAACTCTCCGATTGAATAGGACATGCAATCCTACCTCCATTTATTACGGATACTATAGCACTATTTTTTAGTGAAAGGAAAAAGCATTGGAACTCTTTTGGTGTATTCTTCCCATCCATCATATTTCTCCATATTTTTCTCCAGTAATGGCGTTGATATTTTGATTAATACCGTACTCATTAAAATAGGCGAGATGATTAATAACAGATAATAATAAGGGTTGATGGAATCCGTGAAGAACAGCGTAATACCACTTGCATACAATCCGATCCAAATCAGGATTTCACCGAGATAGTTTGGATGACGTGTGATTGACCATAAGCCTGTTTGCAGAAGTGTGCGTGTTTTTTTGTTGATGTGTTGTCTTAATTGCTCATCCCCGACTACTTCAAAGAACAATCCTACCAACGCAATGAAAAGTGCGGCATAAACAAAATAGCGGTGAGCTGACTCAAAACTGAATTTGTTGTATTTGATGACCACATAGCTGGCAGATCCAACGATAAAGTTGATGATACCCTGAACCACAAACACTCTGAAAAAGGCGGTGATGACTACTTTATCGCCCCACTCTTTCCGCCACTGTGCGTACCTGAAATCTTCAGGCTTCCCGTAATTTCTTTTCAATAAGCGCAAAGATAATCTAAGTCCCCACACCGTAATAAATCCAACAATGGCATACGATAAAACGGTGGGATTTTCAGTCACAAGCAGTGTCAGCCAGCTCCCTACAACAAATCCCATCCCCCAACCAATATCGACAATGGAATTGTTTTTAATGATTGTTGCGATAATAAAGATGATCGTAAAATAGGCAAAGGTAAAAAGTAACGGGACAAGCAGTCCGTCCAAACCAGTATTCGTGAATCCTTGTGTCGCTATCGCTAATGTTGCTATAAATAATAGCGTATAAATGACAATTCTTTTCTTATCCATAGGCCACCTCTTTCAAATTTTTATGCATCCTACCATCTAAAAAAACAAAAAAATTCAGCTCGTTCCATCACTAAGCTATAATAATCTCATTATACACTAATATATGACAAGCAATCGAATAGAAGCTCTTACATGAAGCCCGAATTTCTATTTTATTAATTTGTACGCATTTTTCTCAGAATCTTATTTCCGATAAAATACAGGAGTGCACCTGATGCAGCCGACAAGTAGATAACTAAATTATTCAACGATACACCCCCAAAGAAAAACAGCAACAGAAACGCCGCACTATACAAAACTTGGCTTGCTGACAGTTTGGATCTGTTTACGCTGTTGCCTTTATCATCTTTGGTTTCAGCTTTTGACAAAAACCAAAATAATATAAGCGATAGACCAACTACAGAAACTACAAGTAGCGTTACAGCATTTGAATAAGCTAAGCTCCCGAGGGATAACTTGTTCATAAAAAACCAATCTACTGCAACAAGCCCTGCACTGATCACACTAGCTATCCCTGCTGCTCTCATTTTTTCTCCCGTTTTCAGGCTAAATCCCATAGCTAAAACAAATATCAGCAAATAGATGCTATTTCCGTTATCGAATGATAGGTAGGCAGTAAGTCCCAAGACTGAAAATATATCAAACGTTGTCAGCGCTTTTCCGGTAATTCCATTTAAGATTCTCATCAGCAACAGAATCCAAACAACGACCAAAAGCTGAGTATTTTGATAATAAAATAAATTTACAAGCGAAAAGGCAGAAGCCAAAAATGCCGCATACTCATGGTTTGGATCCAGTTCTCTGACGAGTGCCCACGTTAAAAATACGCTAAAGCCTATATAAACCCCCGATAAAGCATTTCCGGTCAACCACCATCCTATAGCAGCCACTACTGCTGATGCTAGTACTATCATTTGATTTGTCTTATAACTAAAATCCATACTTCTTCCCAATGTAAACATATATCCACTCCTCAATATCTACATTATGTCCTACTTTTGGATAACCAATCATCTAATACGCTGAGCACTCTGCCAAATTCCATCTGCTCCCATCTGCTTTTTCCAAAGATACAACAGCAGAATATTTTGAGAAAAGAAAAGAATCCTGAACTCGCGCTTGACTTAAAGTGCACTCTAAGGAGTATGCTGAAACTAACATTCCTAAGGAGATGATTTTATGGCAAAAGTAACGGCAGGAAGAGATTTATTGGGTGATTTTGCACCAAAATTTGCTGAATTGAATGACGATGTTCTGTTCGGGCAAGTCTGGTCACGGGAAAAGGAATTCGCATCGCGCGATCGTTCTATCGTCACCATCACAGCGTTGATTACAGGCGGAAACTTTGAACAGCTTCCGTTTCACTTGAACAAAGCCAAGGAAAATGGCGTGACCAAAGAGGAACTTGTGGAAATCATCACGCAGCTCGCGTTCTATGTCGGTTGGCCGAAAGCATGGTCCGCTTTCAACATCGCCAAAGAAATTTACACAGATTAATTTTCAGGAGGAAAAAAATATGGCAAAAAACGAAGAAGTAAAAAAAGGCGTCATTTTCCCGATTGGAGATGAAAACACAGCTTACGCGCAGTATTTTATCGGCCAAAGTTATTTTAATGCACTGGTGGCTGATCCCGAAGTGGCTGTCGGCGTCGGCAATGTGACCTTTGAACCCGGTTGCCGCAACAATTGGCACATCCACCACGACGGCTATCAAATCCTGTTGGTCACCGGCGGAGAGGGCTGGTATCAGGAAGACGGCAAGCCTGCCCAAGCATTGAAGCCTGGGGATGTCATCGTTACGCATGACGGTGTGAAGCATTGGCACGGTGCCGCTAAGGACAGCTGGTTCGAACACATCGCCATCACCGCAGGAATACCGGAATGGTTGGAACCCGTTGCTGATGAGTTTTACGAGGAACTTCACCAATAATTGCAAAAAAGAATGTCCTACCTTGAGTTTCAAGGCCGGATATTCTTTTTTGATTGTATGGTATTAATGAAAAAAATTAGCGGTGGCCGTTAGTCTGAGGAACTCGCTCTTGTCGGGCCTCCAACTCCGGCGAGGCAGCTGCCTGCCGGAGGACACGCTTCAGATCCGACTGCACCGCCTGCGAAGTTCGCCTCCCCGGAGATCACATCTAATAATGTTGGCCGAACTCCGACGAAGCCTCCATTCATCGGAGGAGAAAGATCAGGTGACCTGAACTCACGTCAGATTACCATTCACCGTCGCATCAATCTTCCACTATATAGACCGCCGCTTCATTACCGGTGTGGTTCGCGGCAACGATAATGTCACGATTTGCTTCGTTCACCACCATGATATTGGACGGCCCGCAGCCTTTGTCGACGATTTCGGTTTTGAATTCACCGTCCACATATTGAATATAGAACAGGTCGCAGTTTTCGCGACGGATGCCGCCTCATTCTTAAGTCATTATCTCCATCAGGTAAACGATGCATTCATCTGCTCCAAGACTTGTTCGCTGACAAAATTGGAAACAATCGGCAACTCCTTGAAAGTCTCCAACGGCATATCCAGATACCGCAAGGCGATGTCGTTGTTGCGCATCATCGGTAACTGCTCGAAGATCACTTTCCGGGCTGGGGTGTATTCCAGTAATTCCCGGAAAGACAACTCGGTTGTGACTTCAGGGCAATAGTTCCGTGTCGGCATGTACGTGACGCGGTATTCACCTGCTTTGACTGTGACTTTTGCGCTATCCTCTAAAGCGACCGCAGACTGCAGCCACTCTGTTTTCTGTGCTTCTTCAAGCGTCAGATCCGGCAGGGTGATGGTTGCCATCGTCCCGAAAGGCACGCGGAAAGCGAAATCCAATTGTCCGTCCGCTAAAATTTCCCACGCACTTTCGATGCGTCCGGATACCGATTGATAGTACCCTTCCGCTTTGCCCAACTGCGCACTCGGTTGCGGTGCCAGGAAGAAGTGTTTGTATCCTGGTTGGTTGCTGTCCGCCTGGATGCCCAGCACGCAACGGTACAGCCACTCCACGATCGAGCCATAAGCATAGTGGTTCAAGGAGTTCATGTCCGTCCCGGAGATTTTCCCGTCCGGCAAAATTGAATTCCAGCGTTCCCAAATGGTGGTCGCACCCATTTTCACCGCAAACAACCAGCTCGGATAGTCCTCATTCAGCAATAAACCATACGCCAGTTCGTTCATGCCGTTCTTACTCAAAGCTTCCGCAAAATACGGTGTCCCGACGAACCCGGTCTGAAGGTGGACACCGCTGGAAATGACTTTGTCATAGAAGTCTTTCGTCATCCGCTCTTTGAATGGTTCTGGGCAAAGATCGAAATAGTGGAAGAGGATGTAGGCTGTCTGGGTCGTTACCGCCAAGCGTCCCGTAGTAGTCAGGTATTCATTTTGGATGGCTTGTTTCACTTCCAAGGCCAATTGGGTGTATGCCAACGCATCATGCGTATTGCCCAAAACCTCCGCGGCTCGTGCCAGCAAGGAAGCCGAATGATAGTAGTACACGGATGCAACCAGAGCAGTGTCGGTGCCGCCCATCGGTGAGTGCGGATTATCCCCGTCCAACGCCAACCAATCACCGAACTGGAACCCGCTTGTCCAGAGGCGTTTGTCTCCGGATTTCGTATCTTCGCGAACGATATAGTCCACCCAATCTTTCATGGTCGGATAGTGTTCCTTCAGCAACGAACGATCGCCGTATTGTTCGTAAAGCACCCAAGGAATGACTGTCGCCGCATCCGACCAGGCGGCTGCGCCGGATCCGGTAACGAATCCGGCATCTCCTTCCGGCTTGATCTGTGGAACAACAAATGGAACGGATCCATTGAGCGCTTTTTGCTCCAAACGGAGATCGTGCATGAATTTTTTGTAGAAAGCCGGAGTGTACATATTATAGCTCGCTGTGCGGGCAAAGATCTGCGCATCACCAGTCCAGCCCATGCGCTCATCCCTTTGAGGACAATCCGTCGGCACATCCAGGAAATTACCTTTTTGCCCCCAAAGCGCATTCTTCAGCAATTGGTTCACATCCGGATTGGCTGTGATCATGCCGCTCGTCTCTTCCAGTTCGCTCTGGAGCACGTATCCTTTGAAGCCTAGATCCTGTTCCAGGAGATCGACACCGGTTATTTTGGCGTAGCGGAAGCCGTAAAATGTAAAGTACGGACGCACTTCGGCCGCTTTACCATTGCTGATGTAGGTGAATTTCGCTTCCGCCGTGCGTAGATTATCGCGGTAGAAGTTGTCTTCCTGCAGCACTTCGCCGACTTCATAGGTGATGACGGTTCCATCCGGCACATCCGCGGAGAACGTGATCCATCCGGTCATGTTCTGTTTGAAGTCCAATACTTGCTCTCCTGCAGGGGTAATAATCAGTTCTGGCACGAAGGCATCCACGATTTTAACCGGAACACTCAACCGTGCCTGAAGTTCTTCGGTATCCGTATCGCTCAGTTGCATCCGTTCCCAGCAAACAGCTGATTCTGATTCGCTGTATTTGTTCCAACCGTCGATTTCCAGGTTCGCGTCATACACTTCCCCGTCGTATATGCTACTGGAGACGAGCGGCCCCTCAGCGACTTCCCACGTATCATCGCTGGCGATGATTTCTTCCGTTCCGTCCTCATAAGTAACGATGCATTCCGCGATCAGGCGGAACTGATCCCCGTACAGATCTTCATATCCACCGTCGAATCCGAAGCGGCCTTTGAACCAGCCGTCCCCCAGCATGAAGCCGATCGCATTTCCACCTGCTTGAAGGGCTTCTGTGACATCGTACGTCTGGTATTGCTGCCAAAAATCATAAGAATGGAAGCCGGGAGCCAAATATTCGTCACCGATTTTTTCTCCGTTCAGATACAGTTCATAAATACCCAGTCCTGTCGCATAAACGCGTGCCTTACGGATAGGTTTTGCAGGCAGGCGGAACAGTTTGCGCACAAGCGGCATCCTTTGCAATTGTCGGGCAGGTTCGATCCAATTCCCGGTCCAGTGTTCCTCTTCCTTACCTGTCTCGAAAAATTGGATCTCGGAATAGGACTCATCTCCATCAGCATTCTTCGCAATCACTTTCCAGAAGTAGAGCATGCGCGGCTGCAGCTTGATTTCCGGCTGATAGCACAGCGGATCCAAATCAGCTTGCATTCCGCTGTCATGGATGACCTCTTCAAAGTTCTCATCCAGTGCGATGAGGACACGGGTTCCCTGCAATTCCTCCTCAAACGGCGCCTCGATTATCCACGATAAAGCCACCGTGTCCATCAAAAAGCCGATAGGATTCATTAGGTAATTGGTTTTCAGATTATATATATTCATTGTGTGTGCTCCTGTCTTAAAAAATGAGAGTGGGACAAAAGGCGTTTAGGCCCGGACCACTGGAGCGAATAAGCGCAAGATGGTCGCAGACCATCTGAGCATTTTTCGTGAAGTGGAGCCAGGGCCTGCCTTTTGGCGCACGTTTGCGCAAATAATATTCGGATATATAATTTCAGGCTGGGTTTTTGTCCCAGCCTGTAACATTATCCGTTCACTCGTTTCGCTTTCAAGTCTTCCGCAATTGCAGGAAGTTTTTTGTCCAAGTCATAGAACAGAATCAACAAAATGCAGATTGCTGTGAAAGCGAGTGGCAGATAGGCGAAGATTGCCTTGATCGCGAATAAAGCTTCTGTTGATTGCGTTGCCCCTTGCGACACATAGCCGCCAAGTCCTAAAACGACACCCAGAATCAGCCCGCCCACTCCGGAGCCGACTTTTTCGGCAAAAGTTCCTGCCGAGAAAATCAAACCTTCGCTGCGGATGCCCGTTTTCCATTCACCGTAATCGGCAACGTCACCCAACATAGCGAAGCCTGCGACAGCTCCCGGCGCGATACCGAGTCCGCGGATGATCAAACCAACCATAATCATCGTAAAGTTTTCCGGGAACACCGCGATGATCAACAGACCTATCATCATTACGATGCCTCCGATCAAGGTGATCGTTTTTTTGCTGAATTTGCTCAACAGAACAGGCATAAACACTGCACCTACCGCAATCGGCATAAAAGAAAGAATACCGATTACTGCCACTTTTGCAGGATCTCCCAAAATCCATTGGGCATAAAAAATGTTGATGCCACCCAAACCAGAGCTGATGAAACTCATTAGCATATATAGAATCATGATGACCCAGTATTTATTCTGCAACAGCGCCTTAAGATTCTTTTTCAAAGGAACTTTTTCGACAGCAACAGCAGTCTCGATGACGCGTTCCTTAGAATTTTTGAACAGAATCAGCAACAGCACTGTCGAGATACCCCCGAATAGAGCGGCCATCCATGTCCAAGCCTGTTTATCGCCACCGAAGAAGTTTACGATCGGCAAAACCGCTGCAGTCACTCCCATCGCCCCCACGAATCCAGCTAAGGTGCGTGATGTCGATAGGTTGCCGCGATCGACTGGGTTCGATGTCGTAGTACCGATCATTGCGTTATAGGGAACCATCGTCGCTGTGTATACACCAGCCAAAGCAATCACATAAGTCACGAAAGCATAGACGGCTTTGCCAGTCGATCCCAGGAAATCCGGAGAAGTGAATAAGAGTATCATTGCCAATGCATAAGGGATCGCCATCCATAAAATCCAAGGTCTGGCCTTTCCGTGTTTCGAACGGGTCTTGTCGACGATCGCACCCATTGCCAAGTCGGAAGCGCCATCAAAAAGTCGTGCCCACAAGAGGATGTTGCCGACGATGACTGCGCTCAACCCGACCACATCGGTATAGTAATAAGTGATGAAGGAACTGGCCGTTGTCAGCATCAGGTTGGCCGCCAGATTCCCGAAGCCGAACGTCAACTTCTCGCTAATCGGCAGCTTGTTTTCGTCTGTTTGATCCAAAATTCTTGTTTCAGTTGCCATAATTATTCTCTCCTTTGTTCTGTTTTGTTTACCCCCTTATTAAACCGCTTTCGGCAAAGGCTTACAATGTCGTGCAAACAGAACAAAGTGGTCAAACTACAGGTCCCTCTGCCAAGCTTCCTCACGGATCTGCCCCGGCGTCTTGCCATGCATTTTTTTAAATGAGCGGAAGAAATAGCTCGTGTCCAAGTAGCCGATTTCCTCGGATATTTCCTCCATCGAATAATTTGAAAAGACCAGGAGATGATGCGCGTGCAGCATGCGTTGGCGCTGCAGCAACTGCTTGAAAGTGTCCCCCGTCTCTTTCTTGATCAGATTCCCTAAATAATTCTTGTTGAAACCCAATTGCTGCGCCAACATTTCCAAAGAAAGCGTGCGATAGTCTTTTTCGATGATGGCCAACGCTTCCGTGACAACCTGATTCTGGTGGCCTTGTTGCCCTTTCGTTTCCTCTTCGAACGTGCGCGCCAGTTCCATGAACAACAATGGCAGGTAGAGGTGGATCACTTCGGTATTCGGTTCAGTTCCGCCGTAGTATTCCTCCAGGATGTACTGCATGAAAGTCTGGACTTTTGCATTTTCTCCCGTCCGGAATACCAAAAACTGATCCTCTTCATGAGTGCGTTGACTTGCCAGTACCAGAAACTCAGTCAATACCCCACGTTTCCTCACAAGTTGCTGAAGAATTTTGGTGTTGATCGTCTCCACTTTCAACAGAACATTGATGAGGATGTCGTTTTCGCCCAACGCCTGGAAGGAATGCGAACTGCCCCGGTCTAGCATGATGATGTCACCTTCATTGAGGACAATTTTTTCACCGCTCACTTCTTGGGTGCAGGAACCGGAATACATATAGTTCAATTCCAAAAACTGATGGTGGTGCAAGGGCATATCCGAATAACGATTGTGCTTACGGATATGGACGTCCCCTTTTTTGAAGAACATTTCCTCACTCAGTAGGAAATTGCCATTCAAGCGGAACTTATTCCCACTCAAAATTAATTCATCTAGAATGTCCGGATCCGTCACATTAAACCCGGATTTCCGTTGCTCTTTTTCAACTTTGGTTTCTTCCTTTAAAATACGGTCCAGTTCAAACATTTTGCGGCTCACCCTCTCTCATTGTCTCCTCCACCATTATACAGAAAAACCCAACCGGACTCATCGGGTTGGGTGCATAAAATCTATCTGCGGGCATCCATCAACCCACAATATGGATCAATCGGACTCACGCCCTTGAAATCACTCTTGCCGATAAGTTTGGCGACAAACGCTTCAATTACCGCCTCATGATTATCATAGGCATTGATGTAGGTCTTCACCATCGGCACATCCATCAGATGGTAGGGATTGCCCAGGCTCGCGAATATGGTCGGCACCTCGTCGACGAACCATGGGATATTGTTCCCTAGACCGAAGAAGGTGTACCAGTTGATTCTTGTCGTTGTGGCGTTGCTGCGGTTTTCGACATTGGCCAGATAGAGGACGGCATCATATTTGGAACGGAACTGGGAAACGGATTCGAATCCGGTCGTGAAATCTTCCGGCTGATACAACGTCACCTGGAAGCCTTCCTTCTCCAACAGCGGCAGCACCTTGGAAAAGATTTGGGTATTCGATTCCTCGTAAGGCCCGAGCAGTTGCAGTAACAGACGAGGCGTCGCGTCCGGCCGTAGCGGTAGGTTACCGGCTGTATCTTTGACGAGCGTTATGCCATTATCGGCTGCTTGCTTCGCCCACTCGACGTGTTTTTCCCCCTTCAGGACAGCCAAGTCTTCTTTTGGAGGAACCAACCGTGCTTCCGCCTGTTTTTCAGGCAACTTCAATGCTGCTTTCATCGCCAGAATACGGGTGACGGCTTCATCGATGCGTTCCAACTTCAGAATGCCATTTTCAATCCCTTCCTTCATGAAGCGGATATCCTCCTCCAAGTCTTTGTTGAACAGGAAGATATCACAACCGGCAGCGATTGCTGTCGGAACGGCCAAACGCCGCTCCATCGCCGCGCAAAAACCGACCATCGGCGTCGCATCACTTGTGATGACGCCATTGAATCCGAGTTCCTCGCGCAACAGTCCCTGCATGATAACAGGAGATAAGGTGGCCGGCAGAAAAGCATCTTCTTCTGATTTCTGGACCGCCGGCAAAGCGATATGGCCGATCATCACCGATAATGAGCCTGCTTCGATGAGACCCGAATAGACTTTACCATAGGTACTCCGCCATTCTTCAAGCGGCAAAGTGTTGACTGTCGTCACCAGATGCTGATCACGGAAATCGATGCCATCCCCAGGAAAATGCTTGATCGAAGCCGCTACTCCATTTTGCTGCACGGCTTCAACAAAACCTTTTGCATAGTTGAGGACGGTTTCGGGATCGCTGCCGTACGTGCGCACATTCGTGATCGGATTATGAAAATTGTAGTCGATATCCACGACCGGCGCGAAGGCCCAGTTCACGCCTACCGCCGAACCTTCTTTGGCGCATACTTCACCAAGATGGTGCCCAAATTCGGCATCCTGACCAGCCGCCAACAACATCGGATTGCCAATGCGCGTACCGTCAATAGCGCTTCCCGTACCGCCCGCTTCTAGGTTGGCTGCGATCAGCATCGGAACCTTAGCTTGGTGCTGCAGATAGCGGTGGGCTTGCTGCACTTCTTCGCCTTTTCCAGGACGGAACAGCAAGCCTCCAATTTTTTTGTTCACAGCCAAGTCAAACAGTGCCTTTTCGTCCGTGGACATGCCGATTGGGCAGAATAGCTGCCCCACTTTTTCATCCAACGTCAAGCTTGCCAACATCCGGTTTACCCATGCTATTTGCTCATCCTTCAGATAAAAAGGATTCCCCTTCAAATCGATCATCCTTCAACACGCTCCTTCATCGTCACTTCGCGTACAATTTCTTTCAATTTCAAGTCTTTTGTAGCCGCCACTTCGATATCTGGAAGCCACTCAGCAAAGATAGGGATGGCGATGGCTACAGCGGGCATACCCGCCCTTTTGATCCCTTCAATACCAGCCAATGAGTCTTCGAAACCGATGCATTCCTGTGTTTCCAGACCCAAAGCCTGAGCAGCCTTTTCAAAAATCTCTGGATGCGGTTTGTTCTGTTTCAGCGATTCCGGATCGACGACGGCATCGAACATAGCCGATAGACCCAGTCTTTCCAGAATGAGCGGCGCATTTTTGCTGGCGGAGGCGATCGCCATGCGGTAGCCTGCATTCTTTGCCTCTTCCAGGAGTTCCGGAATACCCGGCAGGATGTCCGCTGCTGTGATTTCCGCGATCAACTCCAAGTAATGCGCATTTTTTTCTTTCAAAAGCTGTGCTTTTTCTTCCGAATCAAGGAGAAGTGTCGGATTCTCAGCCAAAATAAGTTCCAAAGATTCCGTTCTGCTGATGCCTTTGAGGCGTTCGTTCCATTCGCGGTCGATCGCGATGCCCAATCGATGCGCTATCCTTTTCCATGCCAAGTAATGCCGTTCAGCTGTATCAGTGATGACACCGTCCAAATCAAATACCAGTCCTTTTATTTCGCCCATTTGTCTACTCCATTCGAAGAATCCTAGTTTACATCTTCATCTTACATAATTGAGGCATCCCGAACAATGGCAGAATCAAAGTGGCTACTGTTCAAATCACAGGTTTGTTCTGGATTGATCTGTAAACTCAGTCTGTACTCCTCTCGCCGTTTGGCTTATACTTTTGGTTAATGATAGATAATGGAGGGATTTAGATGAAAATTGCCGTTTCCAGCGACCATGCCGGCTTCGCATTGAAAGAAGAAGTCAAAGCTTTACTCGAACAAGAAGGCCATGAAGTGCTCGACTTCGGACCTTACAACGAAGAACCTTGTGACCTGTGCGATTATGTTTATCCTGCCTCACTGGCTGTGGCAGAAGGAAAAGCCGACCGCGGCATCTTTGTCGATGGCGTCGGTTACGGCAGTGCCCTGATCGCCAACAAAATCTACGGCGTCTATGCGGCTGTCTGCCAAGATCCTTTCTGCGCGAAACTGGCGCGTTCCCACTCCGACACGAATGTTCTCTGCCTCGGCGGAAAGATCATCGGATCGGCATTGGCGCTTGAAATCGTGACGGCTTGGATGACGACCGATTACCTCAGCGATATCGAAAAATACACGAACCGCGTCGACAAAGTGAAAAAGATTGCCGAAAAGCATCTGAAGAAATTGGATGAAATCCAGGACTAGTCAGTCATGAATTGACTGCATGATGTTCGAAGAACAAATTACAACAAAAACAAGACCGCACCGAAATGGATGAACGAATCCATTTCGGTGCGGTTTTTTTTGCGGGCTATTTCGGATGCCTCAACGCTTCCTCGCCTTGTTAACCCACTCATTATTCCACCCAAAAGCGGAATGCTATGACTTTTGCTTTCATTTGTGATATAGTAGGCGAGTCACGCTGTTGCTCAGAGAACCTATATAACGTTTCGCGGTGAGGAATTTGGCAAACGAGAGTCCGACTCTCTTTCCCAAACTGGCCTGGCCCGAAACATACCCACTAAAATCAAATGCATGTAGAACATGCTGAAGGAGAACCATTTGTTATTTAAAGAACTAGAATTGAATCAAAACCTGCTGCGCGCACTGAAAGAGGCAGGCTACACGAAAGCGACGCCCATCCAGGAAGATGCCATTCCGCATCTGATGAACAACAAGGATTTGTTGGGTTGCGCCCAAACTGGTACCGGTAAGACCGCTGCCTTTGCCCTACCGATTCTTCAGAACCTAACGGAACAAGAAACCGCTGGAAAAGGCGCCATCAAAGCGCTGATCCTTGCCCCTACCCGTGAGCTTGCCCTGCAAATCGGGGAAAGCTTCCAAATTTACGCAAAATACCTTCCATTGAAGATCCAAGTCATTTTCGGTGGTGTTTCCCAGAATCCACAGACAACCGCGCTAAAACGCGGAACGGATATCCTGGTCGCGACGCCAGGCAGACTGTTGGACCTTATCGGACAAGGCTACATCAAACTGAACCAAGTCGATTTCTTTGTCCTGGATGAAGCGGATATGATGTTGGATATGGGGATGCTCCATGATGTACGCCGCATCATCCGCGAATTGCCTAAGAAACGCCAAAGCATGTTCTTTTCAGCCACTATGCCGACTGAAATCGAAAAACTTGCGGGGACTATTTTGTCAAATCCGGTGAAAGTGGAAGTGACTCCGGTTTCCTCGACTGTAGAAGTCATCCACCAGAGCGTTTATCCTGTAGCCAAGACCGACAAAACTGACTTGCTTATCCACCTGTTGAAGGAAGATACAGTGGAACGCTCGCTTGTCTTCTCAAGAACGAAGCACGGCGCCAACAAGATCGTCAAAAAGCTTTTGCAGGCTGGACTTTCAGCTGAAGCGATCCACGGCAATAAATCCCAGACTGCGCGTCAGCGTGCTTTGGAAAACTTCAAGACCAAAAAAACCAGCGTTCTTGTAGCGACAGATATCGCAGCCCGTGGTATCGATGTGCCTGAGCTCTCGCATGTCATCTTGTTTGATCTGCCTGAAGTTCCGGAAACCTATGTTCACCGTATCGGACGGACTGGACGCGCAGGACGCGGCGGAAAAGCTATCTCATTCTGTGATGAAACCGAAGCATCGTTGTTGCGAGACATCGAAAAACTTATCAAGAGAAAAGTTCCGGTCGTAACAGATCAGCCTTTCCTGTTGAAAGAAGGCACTAAGGCAGCTGCACCACAGCCGAAAAAACCGATTGCCGCGCGCAATAACGGAACTCGTGTCAAAAACCAACAAGGTCCAAGAGGCGGCCAAAAAGCCGCACAAAGACCGCGTTTCCAAACTAAACAAAACACGCAAAGCAAATGACAGACAAGAGAGCTCCCGCCGGAAATGGCGGGAGCTCTCTTTTTATGACACAACTGATGAATGCGGCGGGATGAAACGTTTTGCTCCGGGGAACGGAGGCTTCGCAGGAGCTGGCACGTGCGCAAAACGCTCACCTCCGTCAAGCCCTCGTTCGACGGAGGAAACCACCTTCTCCGACCAGGGTTGGCTTCGCCGGAGCTGACGCGTGCGCAAAACGCTCACCTCCGTCGAGCCCTCGTTCGACGGAGATCAGCCTCCGTCCCCGCACTTAGCTCCGGCAAACATTCGCTCGCAGGAGAACAGCTATTACCGGGAACCGCAACTCCGTTGAGTGGGGCGCTCACCGGAGGAAACTACCTTCTCCTACCAGGGTTGGATTCGCCGGAGCTAACGCGTGCGCAAAACTCTCACCTTCGACTAGCCCATCGTTCGACGGAGGACAGCCTCCGTCCGCGCACTCAGCTCCGGCCAACATTCGCTCGCAGGAGAACAGCTGTTACCGGGGACCTCAACTCCGTTGAGACGGGCGCTCACCGGAGGAAAGCACCTTCTCCGACCAGGGTTGGCTTCGTCGGAGCTGACGCGTGCGCAAAACTCTCACCTCCGTCGAGCCCTCGTTCGACGGAGATCAGCCTCCGTCCCCGCACTTAGCTCCGGCAAACATTCGCTCGCAGGAGAACAGCTATTACCGGGGACCTCAACTCCGTTGAGACGGGCGCTCACCGGAGGAAAGCACCTTCTCCGACCAGGGTTGGCTTCGCAGGAGCTGGCACGTGCGCAAAACGCTCACCTCCGTCAAGCCTTCGTTCGACGGAGATCAGCCTCCGTCCCCGCACTTAGCTCCGGCAAACATTCGCTCGCAGGAGAACAGCTGTTACCGGGGACCGCAACTCCGTTGAGAGGGGCGCTCACCGGAGGAAACCACCTTCTCCGGTAAGCGACGTCCAAACGAAGTTCACGTTCAAATCAGATTCTTGATTCCGTCGCAGATCCTTTTTGCGACGATCGGATTGTTCATCGTGTAGATGTGGATGCCATCCACATCATGCGCCAGCAGATCGACAATCTGATTGATCGCGTAGGCCATGCCGGCATCGAAAAGTGCCTCTTTGTTGTCTTCGTATTTGTGCATCACTCTGGAAAACTTTTCCGGCAAGGAGGCGCCGCAGAGCGTCACCATCCTTTCGATTTGCGCCTTATTGATGACTGGCATGATGCCCGCCTCGACCGGAACGTGCATACCTGCGATCTGGATGTGTTCCTGAAAGGAATAGAAGGCATTGTTGTCGAAAAAGAGTTGGGAAATCAGATGCTGCACCCCACTGTCCACCTTCTCTTTCAGATAGGCGATATCCTCGATTTTGTTCTTCGATTCCGTGTGGCATTCCGGATAACAGGCGCCACTGATGGAAAAATCACCGTATTGCCGGATGAATTTGACCAGATCGCTGGCGTACCGGAAGTCCTGCTTTTCTTCCACGGCCGGATTTTTATCCCCGCGCAAGGCAAGAATGCTATCGATTTCGGCCTCTTTCAGTTCCTCCAGCAATTCGCAGATTTCGAATTTCGAAGAATTCAAGCAAGTCAGATGCACCAGCGGATCGATTCCGTATTGTTGCTTGATGCGTTTGGCCAATTCAACAGTCTGATTGTCCGTGTGGCTTCCACCAGCACCAAAAGTGACGCTGATGAAATCAGGATTCAGTTCACTCAGGATCGCAAGCGTTTCATCGATGTTCTGGATCGCTTTATCGCGCTTCGGTGGAAAAATTTCGAAGGAAAGCACCGGTTTTTTCTTTTGGAATTTGGATTCGATTTTCATCAGCCTTCACCTCTTTTTTAGACCAAAACTGCGTCTTTGATGATTTTCGCCGCCGCCACAAGATTGGCCAGGCTTTCTCTTGTTTCCTTGATGCCTCTTGTTTTCAGTCCGCAATCTGGATTGATCCATAGATTTTCCTCGTCTATCTTCGTCAGCGCGTTCTTCAATACCGCTACCATCTCTTCGACACTCGGCACGCGCGGCGAGTGGATGTCGTAAACACCCGGTCCGACTTCCGTTTCGAACTGGTTCGCCTTCAAGGCATCGATGATCGTCAGTTTGGAACGGGAGGCTTCAAAAGAAATGACGTCCGCATCCATGTTGTCGATATCCTTTACGATTTCCTCGAATTCGCTGTAGCACATATGCGTATGCACCTGCGTCTCCGGCCTCACGCCACTGTGGCAAAGGCGGAATGCCGGAATCGCCCAATCAAGGTACTCGCTCGCCCATTCTTCTCTACGGATCGGTAACTTCTCCTTCAGAGCCGCTTCATCGATCTGGATGATTTTGATGCCCGCTTCCTCCAAATCGAGAACCTCTTCGCGGATCGCCAGACCGATCTGGAAAGCCATCTCCCTCAGCGAAATGTCCTCACGCGGGAACGACCAATTCAAGATTGTCACCGGACCAGTGAGCATCCCTTTGACCGGTTTGTCGGAAAGACTCTGCGCATATTCCGAATAGAACACGGTGATCGGGTTTTCGCGTCGGATGTCCCCGAAAATGATCGGCGGCTTGACGCATCTTGTTCCGTAGGACTGTACCCAAGCTTTTTCGGTAAACACGTATCCAGCCAGGTTTTCGCCGAAGAATTCAACCATGTCGTTGCGCTCGGATTCGCCGTGGACCAGCACATCCAGCCCCAGTTCCTCCTGCAGATCGATGCATTCTTTGATGAAGCCTTTGATGTTTTCATCGTATTCGGCTTTTGAGATCGCGCCTTTGCGGTACTTGCTGCGGTTCTGCTTGACTTCCCTCGTCTGCGGGAAGGAACCGATCGTCGTTGTCGGCAACAGACCCAGTTGCAGTTTCTCTTTTTGGATCGCTCTCCGTTTTTGTCTCGGAACGTTTCTGACAAAATCTCTTTCCGTCAAGCTCGCTACGGATGCTTGCACGTGCTTGTCTTCGTAGACCCGGTCCGCTGAAAAGACTTTTTGATTCGCAAGATAAGCTGCCTGCTCTTCATATCCGGATCCGGATGTGCCGATCAACTCCGTCAGCTCTTTGATTTCCTGCAGCCTTTCCTTCGCGAAAGCGAAATACTGGGAAACTTCTTCCGGCAAGCTCGTTTCGTTTTCCAGCGTGTAGGGAACATGCAGCAACGAACAGGAAGTGCTGATGACGATGTCGTTGCTGTATTTCTTCAACCCATTGACCAACGTGATGACCTTTTTGTAGTCGCTCTTCCAGATGTTTTTCCCATTCAGGACACCGGCAAACAATGTTTTATCAGCCGGAAAGCCATATCTTTCCAAAAGTTCCACAGTCTGTTTGCCTTCGATGAAATCAAGGCCGATGCCGTCGAAATCGAGCCCGACCACTTCTTCATAGCTGTCCCTGATATCGCCGAAGTATGTTTGCAGCAATACTTTTACGTTACCCTTATGCGCCAAGACTTTTTCGTAAAGGGCCGTGAACAGCGCTACATCTTCTTGCGTCAGATCGGTGACCAGGCTCGGTTCATCGAACTGCACCCACTCCACACCCTGTTCGTTGAACCGATCGAGGATTGCGATATAGGCATCTGCCACTTGGTCGGCAAAATCATTTATTGTTTTCGAGCCTTTGTATTTGGCCAGCTTCAGGAAAGTGAATCCGCCGATGAGGACCGGTTTCGTCAGCACACCGATTGCTTTGGCTTCTTCGTACTCGACAAAAGGCTTATCGCCCACCAATTTAATTTCGGTATTGTCGGACAGTTCTGGAACCAAATAATGATAGTTGGTGTTGAACCATTTCTTCATCGCCAAGGCTTTGGCGTCGCCCGCTACGCCCTGGTATCCGCGCGCAGCCGCAAAATAAGTGTCGCGCTCGCTCAAACCGAGCTGTCTGTAGTTTTCAGGCAACGCGTTCAACAGGACCGTCAGATCCAGCACGTTATCGTAATATGAAAAATCATTCGAAGGGATGTGGCTAATGCCGGCAGCCTGCTGCAGATTCCAGTGCATCTCCCGCAAACCCTTTGCGACTTGCTCCAACTCTTCTGTTGAAATTTCCTGCTTGAAATATTTTTCGGATGCGAACTTTAATTCGCGCAATTTACCGACCCTTGGAAAACCGATTACTGAACTGTTCATTTTGATTCCTCCATTTCATTTTTTGGTTCCTGCTGCAAAACTATCAATCATGCTTTTAAGTGTTGTACTGTTTGCTGATCATCATTCATCAGAAGGTGGTTTCAGTATGCCACGGAATCCAGATATAGGATAACACTTAATAAATATATGCAGTTATAGCTCTTCTCTATAACATCGTGCGGCCTGATCCTAGTTGACTGGAGTTGGACCGGGTTTTGTCGGCTGTTTTGAGCATTTCACATCGCGAACTGTCGAGAGATCAAACTTCTGTCGGCTTTTCGCTATTCAAGGTATCCTCAACAGCCGACATCCATTTCTATAACCGTCTTTTGGCACAGCAAAGAAGAGCCACCTCAAAAATCGAGGCGGCTCTTCTTTATTGTCGACAATCTTGTTTTGGACAAATTCGGATTATCTGCATTTCTTTGAAAACTTAGTAATTTTAGCTCAGGTGTGGATTATTGGAACAACTTTTTGTACATCGCAATCGTTTCTTCTAATGTCGGCGTGAATGGGTTTCCTGGTGCGCAGGCATCGATCATGGCATTTTTGGACAGGTAATCGTAATCGAATTCCTCTTCCTTGATGCCCAACTCATTCAATGAGGTTGGAATACCAACGACTTTGGACAAACGTTTGATTTCTTCGACCGTGTAATCTGCACAGGCTTGATCGGATATGTCAGCTGTCACTGCCAAGCCTAATGCTTTCGCTACTTTGCGGAAACGTTCAGGCGCAAATTTGGCATTTTCAGCTTCCACGATCGGCAACAGCATCGCGCAGCAAACGCCGTGCGGCAAGTGGTAGACGGCACCCAATTGGTGAGCCATCGAATGCACATATCCCAGACCGGCATTGTTGAAGGCCATTCCACCCAAGAAGATGGCATTGACCATTTTGTCGCGCGCATCGAGATCCGTGCCGTTTTCGACAGCTTTCGGCAAGTATTCGCGGATCAGTTCGATCGCTCCGGAAGCCAAAACTTCCGTCACAGCGTAAGCGCCAGGCGTTACCATCGATTCGATCGCATGCGTCAAAGCATCCATTCCGGTTGCTGCAGTCAATGATTTCGGCATCGTCAACATCAATTCAGGATCGTTCACGGAAATCTTCGCCAAGCTGTTTTTGTCGACCATAACCATCTTCACTTTGCGGTCTTCATCGGTGATGACGTAGTTGATCGTGATTTCAGCAGATGTTCCGGCAGTCGTATTGATCGCCACAACCGGCAAGCCGGCTTTAGCGGATTTGTGCAAGCCTTCGTAATCCTGCGGTTTGCCGCCGTTCGTCAGGATGATGCTGATGGCGCTCGCTGCATCCTGAGGAGAGCCGCCGCCGAAGGAAATGATGAAGTCGCAGTTTTCCGCTTGTGCCATCGCCACGCCTTCGTTTACGTTTTTGCAGGTCGGGTTCGGATCGACATCCGCATAGATCACATAGTCGATTTCCGCATTGTCCAACTCTGCCAAAACAACGTCGATCATTTCGCTTTTGGCCAAAAAGTTATCCGTTACGAACAAAGCTTTCTTGTAGCCAAGTTCCTTCACATTGCTGCCCAATTCCTTGATGCAGCCTTTTCCGATAAGGTTTATTGCTGGTACATAAAAAGTTGCCATTTTCCATTATCTCCTTTTGTTAAAAATCAGATGGATTAGATATTCAAGTAGCCCGCTCTTGGGGTTACCGAGAAACGTTTGCCAAGATTGCTCAGTTGTTCGTCAGTGATTTCCTGTCTGATGCCGCCTTGCGATTGAACAAGTGTGTAGACAGTCGCTGATTTTTCAGCCGTTTCGACCAAACCGAAACACTCTTCCAAATCTTTTCCGGCTGCGTACAAACCGTGGTGTGGCCATACGATCAGACGGTATTCCTTCATTTTTTCAGCAGTCGCTTCGCCGATTTCGTTCGTTCCAGGCATCAGCCAAGGCAAGATGCCCACACCTTCTGGGAACACGACCAATGACTCGGTGCACATTTTCCAAAGGATGCGCGTGAAGCTTCTTTCATCCAACTCGCAAGAGAAGGACATCGCCAACAGGTTGGTGGCGTGGCAGTGGTAAACGACACGGTTTTCAGGATCGACTGACAAGCGCGCAATGTGCGACATCAAATGAGCAGGCAATTCGCTTGTAGGAGCCGCTCCATTTTCGTATCCCCATAACAGGTCTACGCTGTTTCCTTCCGCAGTTACTTTCAGGATACCCAAGACATCAGCCGGATCATGGATGACGTTTTTGAAGAATTTCCCTGTTCCGGTGACCAGGAAATATTTCCCGGCCAAAGCTTTTCCGTCGAAAGCGATCGGAATGTTGCGTTTCACTTCGTTCAGATCCAGATATTCCGTAATTTCCTCTTCTTTCAGCAAGTAGGACAAATTGCCGCTGTTTCTTTCGTGCCAGCCAAATTTGTACATGACGTCCGTCAACAGGATGACTTCTTTGATGAATGGTGCTTCTAAAATGTTTTTCATTTTTATGATTTCCCCCTTATTTGCGTTCCGTAAGAATTTTTTGTTCGTAGTTTTTCACTTCAGTCAGCCATTCCGTACCAGCTGGTACATTTTGTTGTTGGCAATAGAATTCCCAGACAGCGCCGAATGGATAAGATTTCATTTCTTCCGTGACAGCCAAACGGGTTGTGAAATCGCCTGTGCTTTCGGCAGCCTTCAATGTTTCGATCGGGCTCAACATGCCCAACAGCAAGGATTTCAATGTGCTGCGTGCGCCGATGACCATGGCTGCGACACGGTTGATCGTTGCATCGAAGAAGTCCATGCCGATGAAAGTTTTGTCCAACAAATCGTTGCGAACCAATGTTTCGCCGATGCGGGTAGTCGCTTCATCCAAGATGACCACGTGATCGGAATCCCAACGGATCGGACGGCTCACGTGCAGCATCAAGCCTTTACCGAAAGGCAGGAAGGCCGTGAATTTATCGGATACATCCTCGGTTGGATGGAAATGTCCCGCATCGATTGTCCACAGGATATCCCTTGTCAAAGCGTAGGACAGGTAGAAATCGTTGGAACCGGTCGTGAAGCTTTCTGCACCGATGCCGAAGAGTTTGCCTTCGACTGCGTCCAGCATGTACGCATCATCGAATTTTTCTTCCAAACATTGATCCAAAGCATCACGCAGGCGTACGCGCGGCGACATTTTGTCGATTGGATTGTCTTTGTAGCCATCCGGGATCCAGATGTTGTTCACGCAAGTTTGGTTCAGTTCTTCGCCGAAGTAAGCGGCCACTTTGCGGCTGCGTTTCACGTGTTCGATCCAGAACGCTTGTGTTTCAGGGTCATTGCTGGACAATGTGCCGTCTGTCGATTTTGGATGGGAGAAGCAAGTAGGGTTGAAATCCAGTCCAAGGCCTTTTTCTTTTGCCCATTCTACCCATTTTTCGTAGTGCTTCGGTTCGATCTGATCCAAGTCGATTTTTTCGTCCGTATCCACGTAGATGGCATGCAGATTAACTTTATGATTACCAGGGATCAGGCTTAAGGCTTTATCCAAATCGGCACGCAATTGCGCTGGCGTCGTTGCTTTGCCAGGGTAGTTGCCGCTGACGGAAATCCCGCCGGTCAAGGCTTGATCGGGGAACATGAATCCCAATACGTCGTCCCCTTGCCAGCATTGCAAGGAAACCTTGATTTGGCTTAATTTTTCAAGTACTGCATCCGTATCCACACCGATGGCGGCGTATTTTTGTTTCGCTAAAGCGTATGCTTCTTCAATAGGTTTTGTCATTTGTCTATACTCCAATCTTTTCTTCGTATTTTTTTAGGTGCTCCCGGTCTGCGATCGGGTTTGGCGGGTATTCTTCAACGTGGATCTGACTTCTCAGCCATTTTCTGGCTTCCGCCAGGTCAGCAAATTCGCCGGTTGCGATCATCTGCACAAGCAAGTTTCCGATTGCGGTGCCTTCGGTAGGTCCGGCAACGACCAGCTTCCCGGTGACATCGGCAGTCAACTGATTCAGCAATTTAACATTCGCTCCGCCGCCGACGATGTGCAACACATCTATCGTTTCCTTCGTTAGTGCTTCGACTTTCTTCAGTTCATGCGCGTAGGCCAAGGCCATATTGCTGTACACGCACATCACCAATTCGCCGGTCGTTTCCGGAACGATTTCGCCCCGTTCACGGCAATAGGATTGGATTTCCGCAATCATATTTGCCGGATTGAGGAAGCGCGGATCGTTCAGATCGACATACTGCAGGAATGGTTCGACTGCATAAGCCATCTGCGCCATTTCCCCGTAGGAATGTCTGTAATCCAGGTTGCGCGCGATTTCCTGCACGAACCACATGCCGGTGATGTTCTTCAGGAAACGATAGGTCCCGTAAGCGCCCCACTCATTCGTGAAGTTCGCTTCGTAGGCGGGACGGTCATTTATCGGTGCGTCGTTTTCGACACCGATCAACGACCAAGTGCCGCTGCTGAGGTAGGCCCATTTACCGCCCAGCGCCGGCACGCCGACGATGGCGGATGCCGTATCGTGCGTCGCTGCAGCGATCACTTCGATTTTGGGCAAATCATAGCTTTCCGTCAGATCAGCCTTCACATCGCCGATTTTCGTTCCTGGCACAACCAGTTCCGGGAACTTCTCTCTCGGGATGCCCACAAGTTCAAGCAGGTCGGCATCGAACTCCCCGGTTTCGAGATTCAACATCTGCGAAGAGGACACATTCGTCACTTCACCGACCATTTCCCCGGTCAAGCGGTACGCCATATAATCCGGTATCATCAAAATTTTGTC
Source organism: Trichococcus sp. (assembly GCF_055118575.1). Lineage (NCBI taxonomy): Bacteria > Bacillati > Bacillota > Bacilli > Lactobacillales > Carnobacteriaceae > Trichococcus > Trichococcus sp. The sequence continues at coordinate 41,699 of NZ_JBSQPW010000008.1, forward strand.
CGTCTTGGCCAACAAGTCCTTGTCCTCTTCATACAGTTGATACAAAGTATTGAAGTTCAGGAACTGGATGCCCGTTTTGGCGTAGATTGTCTCTTTGTCGATCTCTTGCGCCACTTTTTCCATCGTATCTTTCGTGCGTTCGTCCCGGTAACTGATCGGCAGCTGCAGCAATTGGCCGTCCGTTCCAATCAGGCAGTAGTCGACCGCCCATGTATCGATCCCGAGATGGCATTCCGTCACGCCGAGTGCCTTCAGTTTGGATAGTCCAGTCAGGATTTCTTCGAAAATGGTTTCGATATCCCATCTGTCGGATCCGTCGATGCGGCTGAAGCCATTTTTGAAACGGTGCACTTCCTGCAACGCCAATTGTTTATTATCTATTTCCGCCAGCATGATCCGCCCGCTGGAGGCTCCGATATCTATCATCGTATAGTACTTCATTTACTTGTTTCACACCTCCGCCTTGTAATTGTTTACATTACTATTAAACAACTTCTGGATGTATGCTACAATGTCACTGAATGAGTTGTGAGTACCAAATATACAGGAGGTGTTCGAATGGATCTGATTGCGCTGTTATCGCAGGAATCTGTCATCGAAAAGGAACAAAAAAAGCGCCATAAATTTGTGCCCGATCTGCCGGAACTGGAAGGGGAGGCGACTCGAGCGCCAAAGATCAAGGAGCATCTGTTTTTCGAAAACAAGGATATCTATATCAGCAAACACAACCGCTACGCCGCCTACCCAGGGCATTCGCACCAATTCCTCGAGCTCAACTACATCGTGAAGGGCGAATGCCGCCAGATCATCAACGGGGTCCCTTATCTGTTGAAGGAAGGCGATATTTTGTTGATGGACACGGGCAGCGAACATTCCATCGAAGCGCTCGGCAAGGACGATCTGCTTTTGAACATCCTTTTCAACAACAAAAGCATCTCGATCAACTGGCTGATGAACATGAACCACAACGACAGCATCCTCTACAAAATTTTGCTGACGAACAACCCGCTGGACACGCACGCAGCGAATTTCATCCTGTTCCGCAATGAACAAAACGAACACATCAAGCAGATCATCAACAACATGGCCGATGAATATTTCTTCCCGAAAGTCTTTTCCGGAAAGATCATCAGCAGCTACCTGCCGATTCTGCTTTACGAATTGGCGCGTTCCCTGCCGCACGAGTACAGCGAAACGTTCAGCAAAAAAGACCCCTTTTACGAGGTCCTCCAGCTGATCGATGCCGAATTCACGACCCTGACCTTGGACGCGGCATCCAAACGGCTGAACTTCAACAAAAACTACTTGAGCAACATGATCAAGAAGCGCAGCGGGCAGACGTTCACGGAACTGCTGAACGAAAAGCGGCTGCTGAAGGCCAACCTGCTCATCGAATCCACCGAAATTCCGATCCAGACGATCCTGACCGAAGTCGGCTTTTCGAACAAGACCTATTTCTATACGTGCTATAAGAACAGATTCCACTGTTTGCCCTCGGAAGTGCGAAAAAAATAACAACCAAAATGGTTGTCCGATTCTTCGTGGTTATCGGACAACTCCAAGGTCATACGTTGTCTGGTTGTCCGATTCTTTCCGGTTATCGGACAACTCCAAGCGCTAATGCTACCTGATTGTCTGATTCTCTCCGGTTATCGGACAACTCCAAGTGCTAACGCTGCCTGGTTGTCCGATTCTTCGCGATTATCGGACAACCTTCAGGCGCTCAAACACTCTATTACCGAACTAATTGAAAAAGTGAAGGACAGCCCCGGAAAAATGGGGGCTGTCCTTCACTTTTTTCATTCGTAGCCGTTCGGATTGTTCTTTTGCCAATTCCAGGAATCGCGGCACATGTCCGCCAATGTCTTCTGGGCGGTCCAGCCGAGTTCTTCTTTGGCTTTCGTCGCATCCGCGTAGCAAGTCGCGACATCACCGGGGCGTCTGTCGACAATTACGTAAGGGATCTCGACACCATTGGCATCCTGGAAGTTATGCACCAAGTCCAGCACGCTGTAGCCGGTGCCTGTTCCTAGGTTGTAGATGCCAACGCCTTCCGTTTCCTTGATTTTGTCCAAAGCCTTGATGTGGCCTAAAGCCAAGTCGACGACATGGATATAGTCGCGCACGCCTGTGCCATCCGGTGTATCGTAATCATCACCGAATACGCTCAGGCGCGGCAATTTACCGACCGCCACCTGCGTGATGTACGGCATCAGATTGTTCGGAATGCCGGTCGGGTCTTCGCCGATCAGGCCGGACTCATGCGCACCGATCGGGTTGAAGTAGCGCAGCAAGGCGATGCTCCACTCGGAATCGGCGAATGCCACGTCCTGCAGGATCTGTTCGATCATCACTTTTGTGTAGCCGTAAGGGTTCGTTGCGCTTGTCGGCAGGTCTTCCGTCAGCGGTGACACGTTGTTCATGCCGTAGACCGTCGCCGAAGAACTGAAGACGATCTTCTTCACGCCGTGGCTGCGCATCACATCGCACAATACCAAAGAGCTCGTGATGTTGTTGTGGTAATATTCGATCGGTTTCGCCACGGATTCTCCGACTGCTTTGTAGCCCGCGAAATGGATGACCGAGTCGATTTCCTCTTTTGCGAAAACGGCGTCCAAGGCTTCGCGGTCCAACACATCCACTTCATAGAAAGTCGGTGCTTTGCCGGTGATCGTTGCGATCCGGTTCAACACTTCCGGTTTGCTGTTCGAATAGTTGTCGACGATAACGACTTCCTGACCTGCTTTCAATAATTCCACTACGGTATGGCTGCCGATGTAGCCGGCGCCTCCAGTCACTAATACTGACATTTTATCCCCTCCACTTTCCTTTCAAAAATCAACGCAACTGTTCGACGAAACGGCCAAACGCTTGCTGGCCTTCGGGGGTACGTTTGAACACACCGGCATCCTCCAGCACCCGCAAAAAGGCTTCGCTTACCGCATCCTGCACCACTTCTGCCGCATCGGCACCGGTCCTCGCCTTTTTGTCCACCAAGCCTGCAACCCACTCCTGATGGTAAGCAGCGATTTCTGCTGTTTCTCCATTGAGATACTTTTCGATTTCGCTCAATTCATCCTTCAAGCGCGGCGGCAAAATCGCCAGCCCCATCACTTCGATCAGGCCGATATTCTCTTTCTTGATGTTCTGCACGTCCGGATGCGGATGGAAAATACCGTCCGGGAACTCCGGCGAAGTCCGGTTGTTGCGCAGCACCAGATCCAGTTCGAACAAGCCGTCCTTCATGCGCGCAATCGGCGTGATCGTGTTGTGCGGAGTGCCCTCGGTGACATGCAGGATGCCGGCCGCTTCATCCGAATAGCCCCGCCATGCATCCAGAATAAAGGATGCCGCCTCCGCCAATTCATGCACGTCCTTACCGGCAAGCCGGATGACGGACATCGGCCATTTGACGATGCCAGCCTGAACCGAAGCGAATCGATCCATTTCAAATGGCTGTTCAACCGGCGCTTCCGCCATCGCGAAGGTGTGCCGTCCGCCCTGATAATGATCGTGCGATAGAATCGATCCACCGACGATCGGCAGGTCCGCATTCGATCCGACGAAATAGTGCGGGAATTGCGTGATGATCCCAAGCAACTTCTCGAAAGTATGCTTATCCAATTTCATCGGCTTGTGCTCCTCGGCCAAAAAGATGCAGTGCTCCTCATAGTAAGCATAGGGCGAATACTGCAGCCCCCACTTTTCACCGTTCAACGGCATGCGGACGATGCGGTGGTTGGCGCGGGCCGGATGGTCGATGCGCCCGGCATAGCCTTCGTTTTCCATGCAGAGTTGGCAAGCCGGATAAGCTGATGCGGGTACGTTTTTCGCCAAAGCGATCTGCTTCGGATCCTTCTCCGGTTTGGACAAGTTTATCGTAATCTCCAGCTCCCCGTAATCAGTACGGTGCTGAAACGCGATATTTTTGGCGATGCTGCGGGTTTTGATGTAATCATTGTTTTGGCTGAGCTCGTAAAAATAGTCAGTTGCCGCTTCCGGATTTTCTGCATAGACTGCCCAGAAATGCTTATTGATGACGGAAGGCATCGGCGTGATCAAAGACATGATCTGCGCCTCCAGCGTCTCCCTCGCGTATTGGTAGTCCGCGATTTTACCGTTTGCGACCGCCCAATCCACCAAGCGATCCAGCAGATCCAAGCGCTCCGGCAAAATTTGCGATGGCTCCAATTTTGTGTCCAAATCTTCCTTGCCGATCATGGCCAACAGCAGATTGCGCTGCGCAATCCTGTCCATCGCTTCCGTTTCGCCGTTTGCGATGCCCGTTTCCACGAAATCGACAACAGCTTGATCGATCATGTACGCTGTCTCATTTATCGTCATACCAACCGCTCCTTATAACCGTTTTGCGCCGTCGCTGATTTCGGCGATGTAGAATTCTGCCGGATAACCGATCGCTGCTTCATAGGTTTTACCGACATTTTCGATAAAGGTCGGAATCGCATCTTTTTCGACGATGGCGATTGCGCAGCCACCGAATCCAGCTCCGGTCATGCGCGCTCCCAAGACACCCGGTTGGTCCCATGCAGCTTGAACCAAGGTATCCAGTTCGATGCCGGTCACTTCATAATCATCCCGTAAAGAAATATGCGACTGGTTCATCAATTGGCCGAATGCCTCCAATTCGCCTGCCTGCAAGGCCGATTTGGCTTTCAAGGTGCGTTGGTTCTCTGTTACCGCATGACGTGCACGGCGGTACAAAACATCGCTCTCCAGAACTGCTTTCGCATTTTCGAAGGTTTCTTCATCGAGTTCGCCCAAGCTGCCGACCGAGACGACTGTCTGCAGCTTCGCCAACGCTTCTTCGCATTCGCTGCGGCGTTCGTTGTACTTGGAGTCGACCAATTCGCGACGTTTTTTTGTATTCATGATAACGATTGCGTGATTGCCCAATTCTACAGGAACCATTTCATATTCAAGCGTATTGCAGTCCAGCAAAATCGCTTTGTTTTCCTCGCCCATGCCGACAGCGAACTGATCCATGATGCCGCTGTTTACGCCGATGAACTCGTTCTCCACGCGTTTGCCTGTTTTGATGAGGTCCAAGCGGTCCACGTTCAAATCGAACAGATTATCCAAAACGACACCCATCAGCAGTTCAAGGGATGCGGATGAGGACAGACCAGAGCCGTTCGGGATATTTCCGAAAATGACCATATCCATGCCTTCCGGAATGGCATGACCGGCTTCCTTCAGATAGCGCAGCATGCCTTTCGGGTAGTTCGCCCAGCTGTCAGCTTTTTTGTGATCAAGATCGGCCAAATCGAAGCTGATGACGCCGGCTTCTGGGAAGTTTTCCGAGTAAAGACGGACTTGCTTCAGATCATTTTTTGCCGCGATAGCGTATGTCCCCAATGTGATGGCGCAAGGAAAGACATTCCCGCCGTTGTAATCCGTGTGCTCGCCGATCAGATTGATCCGTCCCGGTGCAAAAAATGCTGTGTAATCCTTTTTGTCGAATAATTCCTCAAATTTTTGCTTCAACCCTGTCAATTCCATCTTCATCCGCTCCTTCTTGTTTTTGATAAATTTTTACTTGTTATTTTTACTAAATATTAACTAAATGAATTATAACCCCACAACAAAGAAGTGTCAAGCGATTTTGCAGCGCTTTCACCCCGTGCGGAATTTGATTCATTTAACACAAAAAACCGCAATGTTAGGCATTGTCAAGCCCTTCATTGCGGTTTAACATTCAATTAGCTTATTTCCAGGTAAAAAAAATATTTGGGTAATTGTATCGAATAATGCACACAGCTTTGGAACGGATGACTATTCAAGTGTGACCTTCCCGACTTTCAGCAAGTGCACGTCATTCTCCATACAGTAGAGCCTGATCAAAGTGGTTGCCAAAAAACAGCTGTATAACGCCATTTGACTTCCGGCTAAGCGAAACACGATAATGTACAGGATGGCCCCAAGGATGGACGCCATCGCATACACCTCTTTGCGGAATATATAAGGAATCTCCCGAGCGAACACATCCCTGATAAGTCCGCCACCGGTTCCGGTCAATACCGCCAACGTCACCACCACGTACCACTGTTGAAAGCCCAGCCGCACAGCCACCTCCGCTCCGATAGCAGTAAATGCCCCAAGACCGATCGCATCAAAAAATTGCAGTTTCTTCGCCAATTTGTTGATGTGCGTATAGAAAAGAATGACAAAGCCGGCGGAAAGCAAGCTGATGAGTGCATAGAGCGGGTTTTCCAATGATGCCGGCAAAGGGCGATCAATCAGCAGATCCCTGACGATCCCGCCGCCTACCGAAGTCGTGATCGCAAATATCCCGATCCCGTAATAATCAAGATCCTTCTCGATCGCGGTCAATGCCCCTGACATCGCAAAGGCGATCGTTCCGATTATTTCAACTATAGAAATAAATTCCATTCAATGTGTCCCCCCTGATGATAGTTCTCTGAAAATATTAGGTTTTGCAAAAAGTATAACGCAAAAGAATGCAAAGTCGCCATAAACTTTGCATTCTTTTTCATTCTTTTTTAGCCTGTTTGCACAAACCTATTTATTCTGTAGCTTCCATATACCCTTGCGCCCAAAAATATTGAACATCAGAGAACTAATTTTTCATCAGATTGTGCTGGTGTCGATCACGAAACGGTATCTGACGTCGGAAGCCAAGACGCGTTCATAGGCCTCGTCGATCTGGTCGGCTGAAATGACTTCGATATTCGGAACGATGCTGTGTTCGGCGCAGAAGTCCAGCATTTCCTGGGTTTCGCGGATGCCGCCGATCATGGAACCTGCAAAGGAACGGCGATGCCCGATCAAGGACATCACATTCACTGACAGCGGTTCTCCTGGAGCCCCGACGTTCACCAGCGTGCCGTCGAGTTTCAACAAGCCCAGGTAAGCGTCCAGATTGATCACGGCACTCACCGTATTGATGATCAAATCAAAGCTGCCGGCCAATTCCTTGAATGTTTCCGGATCCTTGGTGGCGTAATAATGCTGCGCCCCGAACTTCAGTCCGTCTTCTTTTTTGCTCAACGTTTGCGAAAGGACGGTGACTTCAGCCCCCATCGCATGCGCGATTTTGACGCCCATGTGCCCCAATCCGCCCAGTCCGATCACGGCGACTTTCTTGCCGGGGCCGGCCTGCCAACGGTTCAATGGTGAGTAGGTTGTGATGCCAGCGCACAACAGCGGCGCTGCGGCGTCCAGACCGATGTTGTCCGGAATGCGCACAACAAAATCTTCGGTCACGACGATATGCGTCGAGTAGCCGCCCTGTGTCGGTTCGCCGTATTTATCGACTCCGGCATAAGTCGGGACATTGCCTTTCAGGCAGTACTGCTCTTCCCCGCGCAAACAATTTTCGCATTCTCCGCAGGAATCAACCATGCAGCCGACACCAACGCGATCCCCAATTTTATATTTCGTTACGCCAGGACCGACTGCGGTGACCAATCCCGCGATTTCATGCCCAGGAACGAGCGGATAGTGCACATGTCCCCACTCACCATGGGCTGTATGGATATCCGAATGGCAGATACCCGCAAACTTGATTTCGATCAGAACGTCCTGTTCATCCAATTCCCGTCTCTTGATTTCAGCAAATCGGAACGGTTTGTCCGGACCGTCGACTGCTCTTGCTCTCGCTAGTACCATCTATTTTTCCTCCATTATGCTTTTAATTCAAAAGCAGCGTGCACGCTCTTGTAGAAAGAGCATACTCCTTAAAGTTAAGGTTAAGTCAAGCGATAACCGATAGGAAGCGCTAAATTACTCCAGCCTTTTTTGTTTCTTATTATTAACATTATTTCTATTCTCAGTATAACTAGTTTATACTTAATATTGAAACAATTCGAAAATAGGAGGAATCAACTTGAAAACGAAAGCCTATTTTGCTCTTCCGGTTGCATTATTGCTTATGGCTTGTTCGAACGAATCAAACGAAACTCCCCAACCCGAAGTCACTCAATCCTCAATCAGCGAGAGCACGGAAGTTATCGACAACGAAACGGCCTTTTTGGAACAACTTGCGGATTTTGATGCGGAGCATGAGCCATTTATTGTAGCCTATTACGATTCCCTCGACGACATTAAAGAAAAAGTATCCGACGAAACGAATACTTTTGTCGATCCGGAACTTTCTGAAAGAGAACTGCAGATCAAACTGATATTCAAGGGTGACGATGATTATTACCGCGTGGTGTTGAAAGAAATTTAATTACTTGAGATATGCAACTATAAAGTGCGGTGTTGTAAGCTAGCCGTTTCAATTCCTATTATCTATTCATCCAAAATTGAAGGAGTTGAGGTATTTTGAGAAACTCTTTAAGATCATTTGCAAAAATCAGTTTGACTTTCGTATTTTGGTTCGTCATTAATGAAGTGGTTTCGTTTTTGTTTGGCAACAGGATACCTCTTCCCACTATTGAGGATTCCAGCATTATACTTTTTTATTTTTTGATTTTTCTGTTTGAGCTTGTTTTGTCGTGTCTACTAACCTATTTTGTATTTACCATCGCAAGAAAATAATATTTCATGATTAATTATGCAATTCTCACAAAAAATGGATTCACGTTTCTATTGACTCTATCAAAGAAAATAGGTATCTAAATATGAATTTTTTAAAATATAGTAATCTTATTTTTTATGTTCTATTAACACTTTTGATGATTTATGACTATTTCCCTGATTCGTTCTTATCCGATTGGATTCCAATAGAATTGAATGCGGGAATCATATTAAGCTTGTATCTTGTGTCCATATTGTTCGAACGTTTCCGGCGTCCCAAGAATGCGGAAAATATAAATGGACAGATATTTTCATTATTCTATCTGTTCTCTGTGTTGATTTTATTGACCGCTCTAGGCGGAAATTCCGCTTCAGGCATAGGTTTAGACAATATCGGAGTTTGGGTAACTTTGGCTATTTCTTTTGGAGAAATTTATGTACAGAAACGTAAATCAGAATGAAAAGCAAGCAGCCTATGATTCCTTATCGCAGGCGGCTTGCTTTGTTTTTACATGATTTTCTTGCTACGGTTTAACAGGTGAGGCATCTGGGAAAGGCATTATCTATTTTTCAGTGCTATTTCATCTGGCTCTCCAAAAAATCCCGCAGCACAACGACATGATTGATCTCCGGATCCCGCGCGGCATAGACCAATGTGACATCGGTCGCTTCCAACTGTTTCAGAATCTCTGCTGCGGCAGCAGCGGTCGGCGGATTCGTCAATAATTCCTCTTCATATTGTTCCTTAAAGGTGTTAAATTTTTCCCGATCGTGGTCGAACCATTTACGCAAATCCGGGGACGGTGCGCTATCCTTCAGCCATGCATCCAACTGCGCGGCCTCCTTCTTGACTCCACGCGGCCACAACCGATCAACCAAGATCCTGAAGCCATCTGTTTCCTCAGTAGATTCGTAGATACGCTTCATCTTCAGTTCCATGTCCATTCTCCTCCCATTTACTGCTTTAAAACTGGGCCACCAGTTCCATCATCTTATCCACTTGTACCTTCTCCAGGTAAAGGTGCTGCTGCAAATTGGCGATTTCTTCCTCAAGCCGATGCACTTCCGCTACTCTGGCCAGCAGTTTCGCTTGATAGTTCTCCTTACCCATTTTAAGCGCTTCTGCAACAGCAGCCTTTTGCTGCTTGTACTGATGATAGAGCATGGCCTCAGCTTGGCTTTTTGGGCCGCCTGCCGCTTCCATTCTTTTGCAACTTCTTTCGCAGCGCTCGAATTGTTCCTTTGTCATTGTCATCGTGTTTCCCTCCAAATTGTTTTTTTGAAAACAAAAAACCCTTCTTTAAACAAGAAGAGTCGGGAATGTCGCTTTGCTCTTCTTATCTCTCAGATTGCTCTGCAGGATTTAGCACCGTGCCATTGCGCTCGCGCATTGGTCGGTTGCTGAGATGTCATCGGGCCAGTCCCTCGATCTCTCTTGATAAAGAAGTTATTTAATTTTCAAATATATTATGTCATACCCTTGCGCAAAATTCAACTAATCGCGAATCCATATATTTTATTTTTTAACTACATCTGTTCTACACACTTCCTTAGTATACTGAAGAAGGATCAAGCGATCCCGTGTTGCTGATCATTTCTTTTGTCCGATCAACAAGAATGAAACAGCCGCATAAACTATAGTCAGTATACATAGGAAGGAAGAACTTATTCATGAAGAAAAAATATTTGATGATTGGCCTGATTTCTTTTACTGCCTTGACAACCTTTGCTGTCGCAACTCCCGTAGATGCAGCGATGATGGATACGGTGACATATGAAAATCACGGTCAGTATGTACGTAGCCATGCCACTCATCTCCGTCACCACACGGAAGACGACCATCACATGAACGGCATCAGTATGCATGCAAGAAACTGGGACGGACATATCCGTTATTCCACTGGAGAACTGGATCCATCCTTAGACCAATAATTTCGGTACATGGACAACAGATTATAGTTGATGGCATCTTTTTGACCATATAGCTAAATAAGGCGGCATCAAAACCAGAAAGTATTATTCTGGTTTTGATGCCGCCCTATTTATTTATGTATGGGACTTGATTTTACGCTCAGAAATAACCCTTTAAAACAGTTATGGCGGGCATTCACGCTACCAACTCGCTCTGATTGTTCGATTCTTCCACATTATCGGACAACCACCACAGATCAAGCGTACTTCAACGCAATCTCTTCCACGAATTTGGTCACGTCCTTGAAGGCGTCGCAGCAATCCTCCAACGATTTATAGATTTTGCTCCGGATGACGATGCTAACAGCATCCGCATCGCTCTGATAGAGATCGCGCATGGATTGGATGTAGAGAAGATCGCCTTCCTTCTCACAGGCATTGATCCGGTGGATGACTGCATGGATCTCTTTTTGTGACTTTTTGTAGGTTTTCAGTAGCCGCACCGCCGTTAGCAATTCTTCAGCTGATTTTTTGACCAGATCCAGAAATTGATTGATTTCCGGTGTGATATTCTGCGGTTGATAGATCTCAATATGGATCATGACGTCCTCAATCATGTCGATGGCATGGTCCAGACTGGTGACCAACGCAATCACATCCTGCCTATCGAAAGGCGGCAACAGATCGTTGTACATATAGCGCATCAACCTGTATTTCGCGAGGTCGGCATTGTGCTCGATCTCATGCATCTCATCCAACTTTTGGCTAAGGTCAGCGACCGGATATTCCGCCAAAACCTGATTCAGGAATTCCGCCGATTGGACACCCCATTCGGCAAGCCTGATGAACTCATCGAAATAATCCAACTTTTCCGTCTTCTTTTTGAACATAACCGAAACCCCCTAGAATATCCGAATGAACAGCTTTGCCATCAGATAACCGACAAGGCCGCAACCTGGAAAGGTCAACACCCACGTATAAACCATTTCCTTGACCGTCAACCAGTTTACGCTCGACAGATGCCTGCCTGCGCCCACTCCCATGATGGTCGTCGTCTTCGTGTGGGTCGTGCTCACCGGCAGCCCCAAGAGCGATGCCGTCAAGAGGCTCAAGGCCCCGGCAAAATCAGCGCTGAATCCTTGATAGGTCTCCAGCTTCACCATATTGACCCCTACCGTCTTGATGATTTTCCCACCACCGATTGCCGTTCCTAAGGCCATGACTGTGGAACACAACAGCATCAGCCAGACAGGAATCATGAAATCAGTCGTGGCATTCCCTTGCGACAAAGCGATGCCCAACAGGAAAATCCCGATGAACTTCTGGCCGTCCTGGGCCCCATGCATGAAGGCCATCGCCGCCGCACCGGCGATCTGGCTGTTGCGGAAGAAAGTTGTCGTGCTTTGCCGCTCGATGTCCTTGAACAGCGCGCCGACCAGTTTCACGACAAGGAATCCCAGAGACAATCCAAGAACGGTGGAAAGCACCAAACCGTAAAGCACCTTGATCCATTCCGCACCATTGATTCCATCGATACCGCCTTGCAACGCAATCGCAGCCCCAGACACCCCAGCAATCAAGGCATGGCTTTCACTTGTCGGAATGCCAAAATACCAAGCGGCAGTGGCCCATACCACAATCGCAAAGAGCGCCGCACACAGCGCCACGACCGCATCTTCCGTATTTCCGCCAAAATCAACCATCTTCGCCATCGTCTGGGCAACTTTCGCATTGACTGCGGTCATCGCAAAGACACCAAAAAAATTGAACACTGCCGCCATCAAGATGGCATTGCGCGGGGTCATACTTCGTGTCGAAACGCAAGTGGCGATGGCGTTCGGCGCATCCGTCCACCCGTTCACCAAAACCACGCCCAACGTCAAGATCACCGTCACCGCAATAGCCGGGCTCGTCAGCAGCAACTGAATGAATGCACCAAATGAAATCGCCATAAAGGACCACCGCCTTTCCGGACCGCACTGAAGTAAGTGACCTTACATCGGAATCCCCACTTCGATATGCTGGAAGGAATCCACATCAAACAATCCTTTATCCGTCAATTTCAGCCGCGGAATGACCGGGAGACACAGAAACGAAAGAATCATGAAAATGTTCTGTCCTTCCTCCGCCAGCGTAGCCAACTGCCCGTGCAACTGATGCAATTCCTTAATCACTTCTTCATACGGTTTTTCCGACATAATACCTCCGACCCGCAGCGGGACTGAAGCCAATACTTTGCCGCCATCCACGATGACGAGTCCGCCTTGCATCCGTTCCGCTTCCTCGATCGCCAGCAGCATGTCTTCATCGTTGGTTCCGGCCACGACCAGATTATGCGAATCATGGGCTACTGTCGAAGCGATTGCGCCCCGTTTCAGACCTAAACCACTGACGATGCCAGCACCGATGCTGCCGGTTTGGTGATGGCGCTCGCACACAACCATCTTCAGTTGATCATTTTGCGGATCCGCAACAAAAAATCCGTCTTCCGTCTGCACATCCCTTGCGTTTTTCTGTGTAATGATGCTTCCCGGCACAATGCCGATAACCCAAGCTTTTTGGCCTTCCAAGAGTGGAATCTGCAAGTCGACTTTTGTTACTTTCTTTAAATGAAGCGATGATCGTACAGCTTGCGGGACAACAGCATGGACATTTCTCAGCTCATCCAAATTCAGCACGCGCCCGTCTTTGATGATCGTTTCCGGGCTCAGCCTCTCTAAACTGTCCGTAATCAAGATGTCCGCAACATAACCTGGTGCGATGGCGCCTTTGTCCTGGATACCGTGACACACCGCATTGTTGAGCGTAGCCATCTGGATCGCGATCAGCGGATCTAAGCCTTGTTGGATCGCAAGCTGGGCGGCATAATTGATGGTTCCCTCTTCGGCTAACTCGTCTAGATGCTTATCATCCGTACAGAATGAAAAACGACGGCTGTTCCTTTCGTTGATGGCCGGCAACAACGCCAGCAAATCTTTCGCGGCTGAACCTTCGCGCACCAATACGTGTATGCCACGGCGTACGCGTGCCATTGCTTCTTCCGCCGTCACCGCCTCGTGGTCATTGCGGATTCCGGCTGTGCTGTACACATTCAGCGCAGTATCAGTCAAACCGGCCGCATGTCCATCGACCATCATCCCAGCTTCTGTCGTCATGCGGATTTTTTCCAGCATGTCCGGGTCTGCATCCAAGACAGCTGGATAATCCATCACTTCCGCCAGGCCAATGACGGTCGGATGGGTCAAATAAGGGCGGAGATCATCCGCAGTCAGCGTCGCGCCGTTCTGCTCGAAGGGCGTTGCCGGCACACACGAAGGCAGCTTCATTAGAATATCCATGTCGGCATTGGCGGCGTCCTCGAGCATAAAGTCGATTCCGATTGTCCCTGCGACGTTCGCAATTTCATGAGGATCGGTCACAACGGTCGTAATACCGTGTTTGATGAGCGCCCGTGAAAATTGCGACGGTGTCACCATCGTCGATTCAATATGAATATGCCCATCGATAAAACCCGGCAGAATGAACTTGCCTGTAGCATCCACCACTTGCTTTCCGTTCGGGTAGGTACCGATGCCGACGATACGACCGTCCCGGATCGCGACGTCAGCCTCAAAGGTCTCAAGCGAAAACACATCCACTATGGTTCCATTTTGAATGATAAGATCCGCTTCCTCCAGTTGTTGCGCCGCTTGGATCAACCTTTTCAATCCATCTCCCATACAAATTCCCCCTGGTTCCATTTCGCTCTCTTGATCAGCGAATCTCTTGTTTTTTCTTATATTATACACGATTCTCGTGGGGGCCGATAAGCATCTTAATCGCGGCATGATTTTCATGATGCATAATACTTAGGTGATCGGTTTTACCTATCAATACTGTTCGTTTTTAACTATTTGCTTCTTACATACGCTGGTGATAAGATTTCCTCATGCCTTCGAGCGACAAAAAGTAAGGAATGTCGGTTTACGGTTTACCATCACCAGCAATAACCATGTGGGGCGTTTTTTCGGTCGAATGACCGGCAACTATTCAAAAAAAAACAACAGGAGTGAATATAATGAAGAAACTACTATCAAAAATCTTATTCGTGGGTACAGCCGGCTTGGCTTTGGCGGCTTGCGGCGCAACAACAACCGACTCAAGTTCGGACAGTGCCTCTACAGCATCCAGCACTGCCGCAACAGCAAATGTCTTGAAGACAATCGAAGAAAACAAACAATTGCGCATCGGTGTGGAAGGCACTTACCCTCCGTTCAGCTATCATGATACAGAAACCGGAGACTTAGTCGGTTTCGAAGTGGAAATCGCAGAAGTCATTGCGGAAGATTTAGGTGTGGAACCTGTCTTTGTCGAAACGAAATGGGATTCCCTGATTGCCGGATTGGACGTCAATAAATACGATATCGTCATCAACAACGTCGGCGTGACCGAAGAACGACAAGCGGTCTACGACTTCACCGATGCTTATTTCGAGTCCTATGGCCAATTGGCGGTCAGTGCAGACTCCGACATTCAAACTTTGGATGACTACAGCGGCAAAAAATCAGCCCAATCAACTACAAGCAATTACGCACAGAACGCCCGTGACCTGGGTGCTGAAATCGTCCCTGTCGACGGCTTCAATCAAGCAGTTGAATTGATCACTTCAGGAAGAGCTGACGGAACGATCAATGATTACATCACTTTCTTGACTTACTTTGAAGAATATCCAGACTCCACTTTGCGTCTGATTGATGAAAAACTGCCTACAAACGATAAAGTCGGCATCATCCTGCAAAAGGAAAACACAGATTTCCAGACTAAACTGAATGAAATCATCGCAGCCCGCACAGAAGACGGCACTTTTAAAGCAATCTTCGAAAAATACCTAGGCGAAGACATCAGCGTCGGCGCGAACAACTAAGAAAAGCTGAACGGGCTCGTTCCGTCTCACATATACGAAATCGTACCAATTGCGCAGATTAGAGCTCAATCGGTACGATTTATCTGATTTATGGATGGTTAATCCTTGAAGCTAGCCATCATCGTTGGATGCGTGTTACAATTTGGTATCTCGTGAACCACTTGCGGTGATGCGCTTTTGGACATTGAATAGTTTTTTAATTTTTAATATAAAAAGGAACGGTGAGTAAATTTTGCAGCATACATTATCCATAATCGAAAACGCCCTATGGCCAATTCTGGAAGCAGGATTTACCGTCACCATCCCCTTGGCGCTGATTTCCTTTGCTTTGTCCCTTGTACTGGCAGTCCTTACTGCAGTCATGCGGATTTCGAAAAGCAGGTTGTTGAAAGGGCTGGCTTGGTTCTACGTTTGGGTATTCCGCGGCACACCGCTTTTGATCCAATTGTTCATCGTCTTCTTCGGTTTGCCGAAGCTGAACATCACCTTGGATGCGTGGACGGCTGCCATCCTGACTTTCGCGCTGAACAGCGGTGCCTATTCGGCCGAATCCATCCGTGGCGCAATCCTGTCTATCCCGAGAGGCCAGTGGGAAGCGGCTGACTCCTTGGGAATGACGCACGGACAGGTCCTGAAAAGGATCATCTTCCCGCAGACCGTCCGGATTGCCTTGCCGGCTGTCATGAACGACTTCATTTCTCTGGTGAAATCAACTTCGCTGGCATCCAGCATCACGATCATTGAAATGACGATGGTCGGGCAGCAGTTCGCTTCCGTTACCTATGAACCGCTGATTCTGTATATGGAAGTAGCTGTGATCTACCTCCTTATCAGTACCGTGTTGACTTGGATCCAGGGCAAATTGGAAACCAGAACTTCCAAATATCTGAAAAAGGCGTGACGACATGATTGAAATCAAACATATCCAAAAATCCTACGGTGACTTTCATGCCCTCAAGGATATCTCATTAACTTTCAAAACTGGCGAAACGACCGTCATCGTCGGGCCATCCGGTTCAGGCAAGTCCACGCTGTTGCGTACCTTGAATTTGCTGGAAGTGCCTGAGAGCGGCATTCTGAAAAACGGCAATCTCGAAGTCGATTTCAGCTCCAAAATATCGAAAGAAACGATGATGGCGATCCGCAAAGAAACGGCGATGGTGTTCCAGAGTTTCAACCTCTTCCCGCATCTGTCGGTATTGGAAAATGTCATCGAAGGCCCGATTACGGTTCTGAAACTTTCGAAAACAGAAGCGACGGCCAGAGCCAAAAACCTGCTGACCAAAGTCGGCTTGGCCGACAAACTGGACCATTACCCGGACCAACTGTCGGGCGGTCAACAACAACGCGTCGCCATCGCGCGCGCCTTGGCTATGGAACCGGATTTCGTCCTGTTCGATGAACCCACTTCCGCCCTTGATCCCGAGTTGGAGGCAGAAGTGCTGCGAGTCTTGAAGGAGCTCGCTTCCGAAAAGCTATCCATGATCATCGTGACGCACAACCTTGACTTCGCACGGGAAGCAGCGGACCGCATGCTCTTCCTGGAGGACGGCAAAGTCGGCTTCGACGGCCCGACCAAGGACTTCTTCGCAAGCACAACCGATCCAAGGATCGCCCGCTTCATCAACAGCATCTCGATTTAAAAAGATAGACGATACCAGAGCTTGGATGCTCTGGTATCGTCTATCTTTTTTGAGGCACTGGATACTATTGTACGCAACATTATGTTTTATTCTCGAGTTCGATGATGGTCATGATGGCATAATTCGTCATATCCATCACCGTATCCCTCCTGAATTCCATTGTTCTGTCGGCTGACTTCCCTAGGGTCATCGACTCCATAAATCGATTATATTCCTAAATTTACTTTTTTAGCATGTGCCGATAGTGCACTTTGCGTGACTGAGTGTTGTCGAGTATAATTATTCATAAGAGGTGAGAAACATGCTAATTACAAAGTCCAGACTGCAAGGAAGTTCCGTAGTTGTCACCCTGCCGCTTCACAATGGCGAAAAATTAGAACCCAATAAAGAATATGTCGTAATCTATTCACCAGATGGGACAATCACATTGGTTCCAAAAATTGATGATCCCTTTGTTTTGTCCGAAGCTGGAGCTTTTTACGAAAAAGATGAGTGGAATAATTTATCTCCTGAAGGGAGAGAACTATTCTGATGAACGCTTCCGATAGGTACATCCCCAAGAAAGGCGATATCGTCTGGGTAAATTTTGACCCATCTTTAGGAAATGAAATCAAGAAACGTCGGCCGGGACTGGTTGTCTCAAGATACGAATTTAATCGTTCCACCTTGTTTGCGGTTATTTGCCCCATCACTTCGACAATAAAAAACATTCCTACTCGATATACGTTGCCGAAAGAAATGGTTCTCACAGGTCAAATCGTCATTTCCCAACTCAAATCTTTGGATTTTCACGCCAGAAAAATCGAATTTGCTGATAGATTGCCTGTTCAGGATATCGCTAAAGTCGATCAGATAATCGAATACATTTTTTAAAATCCGCAATCACTTAACAGCTGATTGCGGATTTTTTGTTGTATATACTTGTATTTGGATACAAATTAACAGGGTTATGACTAATTCGTCATACCAGGCATTACGGCCATGCTGTCGATGATTTCAGGATTCACCATGCCGAAAATCATGGCAATATGGGCAACGACAAGGAAGCCGCCGACCAGCATAAAGTGGATTTTCATTTTTTCTTCATCGGTTTTATTCCGGAACAGGACACCAATTTCCATGAGTGCGATCGGCAATAGGAACAGTACGCCGCTCAAATAGAAGCCCACTGCCACAACGTCGACCCACGTGTGCCAACCATTTGTGGTGGTCAATGGAATCACTGCGTTAAACAACAGGTAGAAGAATATTCCCGTGAAATAGAAGCCGGCAAAGATACCGACGATTTTGTTCAAAGTCTTCAAACCACCCGATTTTACCCTGTCAAAAATAATGAAAAATTCTGAAATCGTCATCGTCTCCGCGCAGATTACAGGGATTGCCATAAAGATGATCAGATTCTAGGGCTGATTTGAAGCTAATAAAGACATGTAATGAGTCATGCTCACTTTTGTTTCCTCCTCAAAGTAAAATAACTAAAAATTGATAGTCTTAATATACCGAATGAATGTGTAGATTAGATGGAGATTGGGCGTCTTCATATGAGCTACATAATGACCTGATATTCTGTGAATGTAGAAAAAAACAATCCGGAAAGAGGGGTTCAGATAATGCAAACAATCCAATTTATCATTTCAATATTGCTGATTTTTATCTTAGTGATGTTAGTCATAAATACAATCCGTAAATTCGATTCTGTTTTGAGAGCAGATGTGAAACGACTGCGGTCTGAAAATGAAGCTTTGAGGAAAGAGCTTCTCAAACGCGGAATCGTTGAATATGTCTAATAGCTGAAAACGGATAGCCGAAACAAACGCTGTCTATACACTATAAAAAAACAGCCGGAAAACGGAAGTTCGATAGACGAACTCCGTTTTCCGGCTGGTTTATTTTGTTGAAATCAATTGATTTGCCTTCACTGTTGCGCAGTTATTAAAAAACTTGCACTTCAGATTTAGTAGTTTTTGTAAGAACAGCAATAATCCACATACTTCTCAACGATCATCTTGAAGGATGAGTTCGCCGGAACGACATAGCTTTGGCCTTTGCTGTAAAGCGTGTATTCCGCTTCACCCGGCAACATAACCGACATATCGCCACCCAGGACTTCCATTATTTCCTCTGCATCAGTGTTGAATTCGTACTCGCCTGCCAACATGAAGCCAAGTGTCTTATTCTCTCCGCTTTCGAACAAAACCGTTCTGCTGGTAACTTTCCCATCAAAATACACATTTGCTTCCTTGATCACTGTAACATTTTTGAATTCCATCCTGTTTCCTCCATTAGCCTGTTTATTTTATGGTTTGCTTGCACGTATAGCCTATTTTCTTAGTATTTTCTCCATGGCCTTGCCTTTTGCCAATTCGTCGATCAACTTATCCAGATAACGGATCTTTTGCATAAGTTTGTCTTCGATCTCTTCAACGCGGTAACCGCAGATGACTCCTGTGATAAGCGAAACGTTGGGATTCAGCTGCGGCGCCTGTGCAAAAAATGTCTCGAAATCAACTTTATTATCCAGTTGTTGCTGCAGCGCTGCCTCATCATATCCGGTCAGCCAGAAAATGATATCATCAACTTCCTCTTTGGTCCGGCCTTTTTTCTCGGCCTTCTTGATATACAACGGATAGACACTGGCAAAAGACATCCCAAATATTTTCGTATTTTTCATACTGGCCCCTTTCTGAAACTTCCTGAATCTATTTTCCATACTTATGATGTTTATTATGCCACAAATCGCAAAAAAATGTAAAAACTCGATTCATTAGCCTCCATCATCTTTTTCCTCTAGCATTTCCATGAATTTTTCTCCGGTCATGGTTTCTTTTTCGAGCAGGTAGTTTGCAAGCTCATGCATTTTCGGTACGTTCTCCCGGATGATTTCTTTGGCTTTTTCGTGGGCGAATGTGATGATGCGCAGAACCTCATCATCGATTTTCGCAGAGGTTTCATTCGATACGAGTGAGGTTACATCCGTTCCCAGATAAGGATTATTGATCGTTTCCAAAGCCATCATGTCGAATTTTTCACTCGTCCCGTATCGTGTGACCATCGCTCTCGCAATCGCTGTTGCGGCCTCTATGTCATTTTCCGCCCCGGAGGTGACCGTATTCAGGATGACCTCCTCGGCAGAGCGTCCGCCCATGTAGGTGACGATTTTATTCAGGAATTTTTCCCGGCTCATCAGTATTTGGTCTGTCTCTTCCGGCTGCATCGTATAGCCGAGGACCCTGGATGTCCTTGGGATGATGCTGATTTTATTGACTGGTGCGGAATCGGTCTGTTTTGCGGCAACGATCGCATGGCCGATTTCATGGTAGGCAATCGCCAATTTATCTTCTTTCGAGAGGATCGCATTTTTCCGTTGGTAGCCGGCCAGAATGATTTCCAAAGCATACTCCGAATCGGATTGAGTGATCTCGCTGCGTCCTTCCTTTATGGCATGGAGAGCGCCTTCATTTATCAGATTGGCAAGGTCAGCTCCGGAGCTGACGGGTGTATACTTTGCGATTCCTTTCAAATCAACATCCTCCGTCATTTTGACTGTTTTTGCATGCACCCTCAGAATCGCCTCTCTGCCGGCAATATCCGGCAGTTCGAGTGGAATGCGCCTGTCAAAACGCCCTGGCCTCAACAGCGCTTTGTCAAGAACTTCAGGTTTGTTCGTTGCCGCCAGGATCACCACGCCTTTTTCCGAGGAAAAACCATCCATCTCATTCAATAATTGGTTGAGCGTCTGGTCCCGCTCATCATTTCCGGTAAAGCCCGCCACATTCCGGCTCTTGCCGATCGTATCGATTTCATCAATGAAGACGATGCAGGGGGCTTTTGCCTGGGCTTGATTGAACAGATCTCGCACCCTGGCTGCTCCGACACCGACAAACATCTCCATAAATTCTGACCCCGATATCGAAAAGAACGGAACTTTGGCTTCTCCCGCGACAGCTTTCGCAAGCAGCGTTTTGCCGGTTCCCGGAGGTCCGACAAGCAGAATCCCTTTCGGCATCTTCGCCCCGATTTCCCGGTATTTTTGGGGATTGTGCAGAAAATCGATCACTTCCCAAAGTGCTTCTTTCGCTTCGTCCTGGCCTGCTACGTCCGCAAATGTTTTTCCTGTTTCAGATGCAGCATAAACCATGACATTGCTTTTGCCGAATTTCATTTCGCTGCCGCCGAGCCCTCCGACTCTTCCCTGCAGCCTGCGCATCATAAAGTTCCAGAACGCATACAACAACACCATGGGCAGAATCCAAATCAGGAAGAAATTCAACAGTGGGGATTCTTCCGGGATAATTTCCTGGGTAAACTTCGCATTCGTGGCCAGTAGTCTCTCAGTTAGCGCTGGATCTTCCATTCGACCAGTTATGAAGACAGCTTCCTCGCCTTCATCATTCAGTGCCGTGAATTCGATGCGGCTATCCTCCACCAGCACCGATTCCACACTCCCTTCCTCAATCATGGCAACAAACGTCTTGTAGTCCACTTCTTCACCCTTTGACTTCATTATACCGCCAAATGATATGAAGGCGGTATCAATTGGCTATCCAGGATATTCCAGCCAATTTCGAAAGAGCGTCGTATCGATTTTCTTTTTCTTGACACAGATCAAGTATCTTTTGGCGGATCAGCATTATAATGAAAGCATCAGAACTCAGAAAGAAGGATCTCAGATGTCCAATCAACCCACATTTACAGAAGTGACGGAAGCTCTCTTTCCAACATTGGAACAATACGTGCCGATTGTAGCCCGTGTACATGGAAAAAATCACCCGGAATTCCATGATGTTCACCAGCTATTCAACGCGATCCTCGAAAAGACCCTAACAGCCGACACAAAAAAACCAGACCTGAACGAGGAGTTCATCCAATTGCGCGCGGTTTCGAATAACTACACAGTTCCGGATGATGTGTGCGAAAGTTATGAAGCGGTCTATCAGATGTTGGCGAAAGTGGATCAAGCTTACCAAGCTTCATTATCGCCAAGAAGTTCCCGCTCTATCTGAGCACTTACCGGGACACCTTACAGCAAAAAACTGATGTCGACTTTATGTCAGCATCAGTTTTTTGAATTTTTCATGATCAAGCACGGTTGGCCGCGCTATCCACGCCTCTTATTTCTATTTTTTCCATGTACGCGGTGCAAAAAGGATCAAAATCGGAAAAATTTCCAACCGCCCCGCAAGCATCGTGAAAGACAACAAAACCTTTGAGTAATCATGCAATTTGCTGTAGCTGTATGCCGGTCCGACTGCTCCCAAAGCAGGACCGATATTATTGAACGTTGCCGCTACTGCACTGAAAGCCGACAAAAAGTCCGGCGCATCCAGACTGATGAGCATGAACACTGCTGCAAAGACTACCGAGTAGATGATCAGATAATTAGCTACACCGTGCTTCGTATTTGTCCCCAAAGGCTTTTGATCATATTGAACAACCACGATCCGATTCGGCTGCGCGACACGTTTGATTTCCGCAACCAGAATCTTAACATAGACAACGACACGCGAAATCTTCAATCCTCCAGCCGTAGAACCCGCACATGCCCCAAAAAACATCAGCAACAAAATCACCATCTGGGAAAATAACGGCCAGGAACCAAAGTCTGCTGTCGTAAATCCGGTTGTCGTAATGACAGAAGATACCGTGAAAAAAACATCCCTGATCAATTTCGAAATTGAATCATAGTCCCCTATCAGATTGATACAAATCAGCCCCACAGCACCCAGCACAATCAAGAAATACCACTTCAACTCTTCACTCTTGAATACTTGCTTGATATTTCCTATCAGCAATAAATAAATCATATTGAAGTTTATCCCGAAGGCAAGCATACCTATACCGATTACCCACTCAACGTAGGCATTCTCATAAGGCGTGATACTGCCATTTTTGATGCCGAAACCTCCCGTACCAGCTACACCAAAAGCATGAAGCAGAGAATCAAACAGATCCATCCCGCCAATCCAGAGCAGGATAGTGACGATGGCTGTCATGGAAAGGTAAATCAGATACAAAATCCGAGCCGAAGAAGACAATTTCGACACAAGTTTGCCGAAAGTAGGACCGGGTGTTTCGGCTTTCATGATATTAACGGATTGGGAATCGATTTGCGGCAAGACCGCCAAGGCAAAAACCAAAATCCCCATGCCTCCGACCAAGTGGGTAAAACTTCGCCAGAATAAGCTGGAATGGGATAAGGATTCCACATCATCCAAAATACTCGCACCTGTTGTTGTGAATCCGCTGCTCGTCTCGAAAAATGCATCCACAAAAGAAGGGATATCCGAATTAATGACAAAAGGCAGACTGCCGAAAAAGGAAAACAAAATCCAGGAAATCGCGACGATGACGAAGCCTTCCCGGGCAGTCATCCGTTTATTCTCAGGCTTTTTCAAGCTTAATAGTTGCCCGAGCACCGCCAAAAAAATCATCACGGACAAAAAACTGAAAAGATAGTTCCAAGATTCCCGATAAAGCAAGCTCACCGCAAGAGGGAAAATCATCAATGCGGCTTCAATCTGCAACAGACGTGCCACAACATAACGAACGATCGATACATTCATTCCGCATTCCCCTTCCTAATAAACGATGTCGTCGATATCATCATAATTTTTTTCTTTCGTGACAACGATAACGTGATCATTCGGCTTAATGACATCTTGTCCGGAGGGGATGATCAGTTTTTTATTGCGGATAATATATGCGATCAGCAGATTGGGTTTTGTATTCAATCTTACTAACGGGATATGGATGATCCGGCTCGTTTCTTTCACTTTGAACTGGATCGCTTCCGCTTCATTGTCCGCCAGACGATACAAAGCTTCGACATCGGACACCGAGGAATTTCCCAGACTACGAACAAAGCGTAAAATCGTATTGGCAATCACACGTTTTGGCGTAATGATCGTTTCCATTCCTAGTGAATCAAATATTTTCAGCAATAATTCCCGATTCACTTTGGTGATCACTTTTTCCACATTTTGTTGGATAGCATATAATGAAGCGATAATATTTTCTTCATCTACCCCAATCAAAGAAATGAAGGCGTTGTACGTTTCGATACCTTCTTGTTGAAGAACATCTTGGTCCGTCCCGTCACCCAGTATTACTTCAACATTTGGATAGGCTGCGCTCAGCTCCTCAGCGGTTTGCCGGCTCTGTTCGATGACTTTGATATCCATCCGGTATTCTTTCAGGAAATCAAGCAAGTAATAGGTCAGCCTTCCTCCACCGATCACGAGAGCGGAGTTTATTTTTGTTTTTTGGGGACAGACCGTTCTATAAAATTTACGGATTGTTGCCCTGTTTCCTATGATATAGGCATGGTCCCCAACAAGTAGCCTGTCCTGACCAGAGGGAATCAGTGTTTCATTCTTCCGGCGGATAGCACACACCAGTACGTCACCGAATTTTTTCCTGAAATCGGCTAGCGATAAGTCTGCAAGGGAAACAGTCGACCCAATTTCGATTTCGATCAACTCAACGCGGTTATCCGCAAAAGATTGGATGCTCAGTACTGTTGGGAACTTGATGATACGCGCAATGCTCCGCGCCGACTCCAATTCGGGATTGATCATCAGATTGATGCCCAAGCTTTCACGGACATAGTCAAAATGCCCAGAATATTCCGGGTTGCGTACGCGTGCAATCGTATATTTTGCCCCGAGTTTTTTCGCCAGGATGCTGGCCATGATATTCACTTCATCTTGTGCTGTCACTGCAATAAAAATGTCGCAGTCAGCGACACCTGCTTCCTGTTGGATATCATAGCTGGCACCATTTCCGACTATGCCTGAGATATCATACGTGCTGATCAGCTTATCCAAACGCATTTCCATTTTTTCGATCAAAATAATATCATTTTCTTGTGTAGCCAATTCTGAACAGAGCACGGAACCAACCTTCCCGCCACCGGCAATCACGATTTTCATTCAAAACGTCCTTTCGTTTCTGACTTCTCTTCCATTATGACATAACGAGTGTATCTTCGCACATTTCGTGTGGATACACAAGATACTAATAGATGAATCTGGATAAGTATCCAACATTTTGGCATTTAGTTCATAAGAAAAATCGGATAGATTTAGCTGAAGTGCACAAATTTCCTGTGGTTGCTTGGACGTTATGAATGAATGGAATAATGCGTGATTTGTATATGCTCCGATTGAGGGGCACATGCAGATCACGCATTATTATTTCTTACAGTTTCCAGCAAGCCCTCACACTGGTTAGCCACGCGCTCCATATCCAGAAGCTTGAATGTCCGGATGATGTCCGTCAGCTTTTGGGCATCTTCCTGCTGCTGCATGATACCAATCAATTCCTTGAAGAACAGCAACATGACATGTTCGTACATCCTGTTGTCCGATACGGAAACGGTCTTTTCTAAATCATCATAGTAGAACAAGCTCTTCTCCAGATTATTTTTCTCCAGCTGCAACACCAGTATATTTGAAATGAGGGAGAACAGTTCGTTTTTATACCGTTTCATCTGATTGAACTCTGTCATCTTCTCCTTGGCTCTAGCGTACACAGCATCCACTGCGTCCTCCGGAAAGAAATCCAAGGCATTGGTGAACAAGACCAATTCATAATAATGCCATGTCTCGCAATCGAAAAGGTAGTCTTTTATGACCGCCAACTCTTTATGCGGGAATGGCAGCTCGCTGAGGTTACACCTCAGCAGATGGATAATGCTCGCATGGTGCAAATATTTGATTTGGGAAGTTTCATCAAAATGATTTCGGGACTCTTCCTCTAAAGCCGCCAACCTTGGTATATCCTTTGCGTAGTAGGCTTCAGAATAAGCGCTGATCATCATAGCATCCGTATTCGCTTTGTTTCCATCATACAGGAAATGGAATTCCTCCAAAGACAGATTTAAATTCTCAAGGATCTGAAGAAATTTCTCGGCAGTCGTATCGCTGTGACCTTTTTCAAATCGCGATATGGCAGGCCTGCTCAGTATACCTTTGTAAACTTCTTTCGATTTCAGATTCTTGTTCTTCCGAATGTCACCTAGTACTTCTCCGATTTGCATCAACACCCCACCTTTTTGTTCCGTATTATTAACATTTTTGCTATTAACAGTATAACTAGTTTACACTAAATATGTACACAGAAAAATTAAGAAGACATTTCATGGAATAATTATCCAGCTGGAGGTAATTCATCTTGAACTTTTCGAAATACTCTGATTTTATTGTTCACATTTTTTTGACTCTGTTGCTAGTGTACGATTTCTTTCCTGATTCGTTCCTGTCTAATTTAATTCCTCTGCAGCTGAATATATGGATTTTCTCAGGTTTATTCATTATCTCTATATTCTCCAAACGTTCACATCATTCCGACGATAAAGTCACTACCAAAGGACAGATACTATCCTTACTGTATTTTATCTCAGTAATCCTCACGCTGACGTATTTAGGTGGTGAATCTGCCTCGGGTTTGGAAATGGACGACATTAGATTTTGGTTAATAGTAGCAATTTCTATCGGGGAAATTTTTTCTAAAACACGTAAAAAAATTTCAGAATAAAGGTGGCTCGTAATGATAGATTTCATGAATTTAAAAATTACCTTCGGGAAAAAAATAATTGTGGAAAAAATGAATACTCAATTCTCTGAAAATAAAATAATCGGTCTCGTTGCACCCAATGGAACGGGGAAAACAACGTTACTACGAACGCTGGCAGGAATAAAAAAACCTGCCGATGGCTACGTAAAAATCAATGGACTGGATTTTTACAGCGAACGCGAAGAATATCTCAAACAAATTTTCTTTTTGGAAAACAGTGACCAGTTATATGCAAATCTGACCGCTCAAGATCATTTTAACTTTACAAAATACGCTTGGCATTCTTCTGTAGATCCCAATGCTATCATTCGTATGTTAAAAATGGATAGCTATAAAAATATCCCGATACGGAAGCTTTCACTGGGTATGAAACAGCATGTTCTCATAGGCATGTATGCGATTAGTGATGCACCGATTCTTTTGCTGGATGAACCAATGAACGGACTTGACCCGACTAGTCTAAGAATAGTAAACAATTTGCTGCGCTCCCTAAAAGAAAACGGCAAAACCATTATTTTTTCCTCACATGATCTGACAAATGTTCATACAATTTGTGATGAAGTCATGTTCCTGCATGCGCAAAAGGTTATTATAGTTGGGAACACCCTGGACATACAACAAAGCTATGATGAACTGTATCTTTCGGAGGACGTGATTCTGCCATGAAAACAATACTTTTCGAATGCAAAAAAATCTTTTCTGAGAAAACAAATTATTTCGGTTTCATCTTATTGACCTTCATTTTCACCATCCCGCTTTTTTTGTTTACCACAGCTCAAGAAAACCGATATGAGAATGAGTTGCAATACTTGCGAGCTAATTTGGAATACGGTAAACAAGCACAAAAACAAATGGAATCAGAGCCTGCTGCAGCGCATATCTTACCTCATACCATTGAGCGCAATGAACTGTTGAGCGCTTATATTGACGCTCTCATTTCAGGGACCGATGAAGAAAGGATCAAGACTGAATATGCATACGAAAAAAAGTTGCTCCAAAGCATGGAGTCGGGAATCCTAAACGGACTCTCTATCATTGAACAGCAGAAGGCAGTCCTGGTTCTTGAAAATTTAGTGAAAAACGATATAACCAAAGTAGATGACAGCTTTCAGGCTTCTGCTCCCGCATTAAATTACGTCGCACGTATTTTTAGCGGCACTGTTTCCAGTTCTTTGATTTTCTCAATTTGCGCGCTTTTGTTCGCAAATATCTATTCTTTTGAGAAAAGAAAAAATCACATCAATTTCTTTAATGTTCTCCCCAACAGATTAGAGAGTAGTCTGCTCTCCAAAGTTTCAACAGCTACTGTATTTGTCACATTATCGTTGGTAATCCCACTGATCATCGCCTTTTCAATCAGTGCTTTTCAGAACGGGATAGGAGATTTCCGCTATCCCATTGCTTATTCCCAAAATGGCGTCGATGTCTCTTTAATGACAGTAACCGCGTTCACCAGCAAATCCTTGCTGTTATTCTTATTGTTTATCCTTTTCCTGTCGTCCCTTAGCTTCTTTATCTCCCTATTCACAGGGAGCGTGCTCATTAATGCAGGGATTCTCTTATCATCCATTCTGCTTGTCGAATCTCCTTTTCTGCAGAGTGATTCTTTAAAAAATGTTGTTCATCTGCTCCCGTTCCCGTATGCAGATCCCTATAAGGTACTGATCTTCAGCGATTACAATAGTCCGATAATCAATTCTTCAGTGAACTTTCAGAACGGTGTAAACTGCCTCCTGATGTACGCAGCGGTATTCTTCAGCTTATCGTTTGGTATTGTGATCAGGCGCAAAAAATTTTGATCGAAAGAGAGCGGAAAAGTCATTTTTAGACTTTCCCGCTCTTTTTTCGCGAGTATCCAACTATTCATCGTAGGTATCATTAATTCTGTACTGTTTTTTTATCCCTGAGGCCATTTTTCTGCTATTATATTCCTATGACAACTTAATGGAGGAGAATCAATCATGTTGGAATTTAAACAGAATATACGGGGGAACGTTGCCCTAGGCGTAAACCCGATTGGTTGCAAACAGGAAGTATTGAACCAAATCGAGTACGTGAAAAACAAAGGGACTTATGCAGCACCGAAAAAAGTTTTGATCATCGGGGCTTCATCAAGCTATGGCTTGGCGACCCGGATCAGCCTGGCTTTCGGTGCGGGCGCGGATACGATCGGCGTTTCTTATGAAAAAGGGCCGAAGAGCGAAAGATCGCTTGGTACAGCCGGTTGGTACAACAACATCGCTTTCCGCGAAGCGGCTGAAAAAGAAGGCCTGATCGCCAAAAACTTTGTGCAGGACGCCTTCAGCCATGAAAGCAAGCAAGACGTCATCGCATACATCAAGAACGAATTCGGGGGCAAAGTCGACTTGGTCGTTTATAGCCTGGCGAGCGGCAGACGGACGGATCCCGATACCGGCGAAACCTACACTTCCGCAATCAAATCGCTTGGGGAGCCCGTGGTCGGCCCGAACATCAACATGCAAAACGAGGCTTTTTACATCGAAACGCTGGAACCCGCAAACGAGCAGGAAATCGCCGGCACGCTCAAAGTTATGGGTGGCGAAGATTGGCAGCTATGGATGGAAGCACTGAAAGAAGCCGATGTGCTGGCTGACGGCGTGCTGACGACCAACTATTCCTATTTGGGAACAGAACTGAACCGTCCGTACTACGGTGGCGGTACCCTTGGACTTGCCAAAGCGGACTGCGATGAAAAAGCCGAGACCATCAACGCATTGTTGGCTGACATCAACGGCAAAGCCCAAATCGTTGTGGCTACTGCCGTTACCACTAAAGCCAGCTCGGTGATCCCGTTCTTCCCTGTGTATTGCATCGCGCTTTACAAAGTGATGACGGAAAAAGGCACCCACGAAACACCGATCATGCACATCGACCGCATTTATCGCGATATGGTTTATGGCGAAAAAGCCGAGTATGACGAAGCCGGACGTTTGAGACCGGATAGCTGGGAATTGGACAGCGACACCCAAGCCAAAACGAAGGCACTGATCCAACAATTGAACGAAGAAAACTTCAAATCCGACCTGACGGCTTACGACGTCCTTTACAAGGAGTTCTCCAATCTGAGCGGCTTTATGGTCGATGGCTATGCCGCGCAAGACGTTACAATCGAAGAATTGAAGGCATTGGAATTTTAAGCTGTTTTGGTGATACCAATCCGCTGTTATCCGCAACGGTAAATGAAAAGTCTTGGCTCTGTGAGTCAAGGCTTTTCTGCTTCCACGGCTGACGACATAAGCGTTTCTTTTCCATCCGGTTGCCATTTCCATCTAAATATTGGTCGACAATCAAAATAGTGTTATAATGATAGACAATGATACACCAAATTTGAATAAGCCTTTGTTGACCAGACACAGCTGTTGCCTCTGCAAAAGAAAGAAGGAAACCGAATATGTTCAAAATAAAAAATTTCGAAGATAATAATGATGTTAAGATTGTCGAAGAACTGGGCGCTTTTAAGGTAGTGGAATACCTTAAAGATTTGAGTGTCGATCATCTGACGGCTCAAGCTGCGTATTACGCTTCTGAAATGAACGTCCGAAGAAGACAGTTGGTTTGCGACGTCAGTCGCTCCGACATTACCGTTCAGTCAGGGGCTATGCAATGGATGGTGGGGAATGTCAGTGCTACAACTGGGCTTAAAGGCGTGGGCGATTTTTTAGGAAAAGCTCTTCGAGGGAAAGTTACGAATGAATCCGCAATTAAGCCTGAGTACACCGGAACAGGCAAGCTGGTACTGGAACCTACTTACAAACATATTTTACTTATTGATGTCGATGACTGGAATGGCTCAATCGTGATCGAAGACGGTCTATTCTTAGCCTGCGATTCAGAATTAAACCACAAAGCCGTTATAAAGTCCAACCTTTCTTCTGCGGCGATGGGTGGAGAAGGCCTCTTTAACCTGGGTCTGTCTGGCGGGGGAATTGTCGCACTTGAATCCTATGTACCGAGAGAAGAACTGATAGAAATAGAGTTGGAAAATGATGAATTGAAGATTGATGGAAATATGGCGATTGCTTGGTCCGGCAGCCTGGAATTTACAGTATCAAGATCGGGCCAGACACTCCTGGGTTCAGCCGCATCCGGCGAAGGTTTGGTAAACGTCTATCGCGGAACAGGCAAAGTTCTGATGGCGCCCGTTCTCCGATAAAAGAAAGTCGTTTTACCGAATCCAACAATGTTTACGTTCATTAGAAAAAGTATGGAGCTGCCTCATTTGAGTCAGCTCCATACTTTTTTCTTATCTGCCGGGATTGATCCCTAGCGAAATGCGGCCATAGCGGGTGATGCGATCCAACACCCAGGCAGGGCTCCACACAATCTTAATGTTTAGTTCATTGATGAAATCCAGCGGCTCAAGTTGTTCATGGACGCCCTTCAAAATATGCTCCGAGCAAGAACAGCCGGCACCCGTGAATGTTAGGCGGATGTTGCAAACTCCGTAATCATCCAAATCGATACCATAAATCAATCCGAGATTGACGATATCAAGACCGATTTCGGTATCCATAACATTCATCAGTTTTTCTTCCAGTTCTTCCTTATACTGGCCCGCCAGCCCTGTATACATGATGCCCTTTTCCACTATGCGGCACACTCCTTTATTTTTCCTCAAATGGGTTGCGGTTGAAGAAGTCGGTTACGGCACCTTTCGATGCAGATGATACGATGTGTGCGTATTTACCCAAGACACCGCGCGATTTCAAAGGTGGCAACACCAGTTTTTCCCGTCGTTTAGCCAATTCTTCATCGGATACTTTCATTGTCAACTCACGCGTATCCTGATCGATGATGACCGTATCATCCGTTTCCAATAACGCGATCGGTCCGCCGTCTTGTGCCTCTGGTGCGATATGTCCCACCACGAAACCGTGGGAACCGCCGGAAAAACGACCATCGGTAATCAGACATACTTTGATGCCTTTTCCGGAAATGATACTTGATAAGGACAACATTTCCGGCATTCCCGGTCCACCCTTCGGCCCGACAAAGCGGACAACCACGACATCCCCGTCCACGATTTCCCCGTTCAGGGTCGCTTCGATGGCTGCTTCTTCGGTGTTGAAGACCTTCGCAGGTCCTTCATGGCGTCGTTGCTTCAGTCCGGAAACTTTTACAACAGCGCCATCCGGGGCAAGATTGCCTTTCAGGACAATAAGCGGGCCATCTTTGCGTTTCGGATTCTCAAGCGACATGATCACGTCCTGGCCTTCTGCCAATGGTGCCACATTTTCCAAATTTTCCGCCAGTGTCTTTCCGGTTACGGTCAAACAATCGCCGTGCAACAAGCCGTTGTCAAGTAGGTATTTTTGAACGGCAGGCACTCCGCCGACATTGTATAGATCTTGGAAGACATATTTTCCCGAAGGTTTCAGATCGGCCAAATGCGGTACCCGTTTTTGAATTTCATTGAAGTCTTCGATCGCAAAGTCCACCTCAGCGGCATGGGCGATCGCCAACAGATGTAAGATGGCATTCGTCGATCCGCCTAATGCCATCGTGATCACTACGGCATTTTCCAGAGCTTTACGCGTGATGATGTCGCGCGGACGGATATTTTTTTCAATCAAGCCAATGATGGCTTCGCCTGCTTCGAAAACATCCTTCAATTTATCACCGGTTGCCGCAGGATTTGACGATGATCCCGGCAAACTCAGCCCCATCGTTTCAATCGCCGATGCCATAGTGTTGGCTGTATACATCCCGCCGCAAGCCCCTGGTCCAGGACAGGCGTTGCATTCGATCGCCCGTACTTCTTCTTCCGTCATTTCGCCGTTGTTCCACTTTCCGATGGCTTCAAAAACGGATACGAGGTCGATATCGTTGCCATCATCATCTTTGCCCGGCGCAATCGTGCCCCCATAAACAAAAATGGATGGGATGTTCGCATTGGCCATCGCGATGACAGAGCCCGGCATATTCTTGTCGCAGCCGCCGATGCTGATGAAGGCGTCCAGATTTTGGCCGCCTACCGCAATTTCGATCGAATCCGCAATCAGATCGCGCGAAGGCAACGAATAATTCATCCCCGGCGTACCCATGGCGATGCCATCGGAAACGGTCACTGTCGTAAACTGGACTGGCCATCCGTGTTGCTTCTTGATGCCGTTTTTTGCGATTGCAGCCAGATCATTCAAGTGGATATTGCAAGGCGTGTTCTCAGCCCAAGTGCTGATCACCCCGACCATTGGCTTTTTGAAGTCTTCGTCATGCATGCCTGTCGCGCGCAGCATCGCACGGTTCGGCGATTTCACAACCCCATCATAGACGAAGCTGTTGATGCGTAAATCTTTTTTGTTCTTTCCGTTATCCATTCCCAAACCCCTCCCGTATTTTCATGCACAAACGATGCATCCGATTAATCTAATCGAATTTTAACATTTTTATCTACAAAAGACTATTGGGGAATCTCCATAATTTAGGATACCACGGAAAATTGTCCAAATTTCCGTGGTAAAAGTTGCATCCTCAGTTAATGATTTCCCCTTTATTATTGGCTAATTTTTCTTGCCACCGACGAAGGTCCTCAGGCGTCTGTCGCAACCACTCCGTTGCTTCGCCGACAATCTTTAAAGGCGCTTGCGAACGGTAGGAACGGGTCAGATTTCCTGGAAATTTCTTGTCTGTAACATTCGGGTCATTTTCGAAATCCCCAGTTGGTTCTACAATATAAACCCGTTCCGATCCATCGCCTTTCGCCAATGCTGCCGCAAGTCCAGCCCCACTAATCACAGCCGTGAAATAAATGTGGTTCATTTTAAGTCCGGATTTGTAATTCGATTCTCCTTTTGCTGTCAGCAGCTCGCCGACCTGCAAGTCTGCTCTTGTCCCATGAAAAAAAGGACCTGGATCAGAAGGCGTACTCTTATACGAATGCGATAATTCAAGATGCTTTTTTGCCTTGTCCGGATCGGATAACGCCTCATAGCATTTCGCGATGTTCAAATACAACGATGGGAACGCACTCTTAACCGCAATATCATTCACTTCTAGCGCAAACTGCAAAGAGGTTTCGAACCATTTTAATTTGTCTGATACATTTTTTTGATGCCGGGCCACATAATAAGCCGCGATAAATTTTTCAAAATCGTCTGTCGCTTCACTCCAAGCCTCAGAAAACAGCAGACTTGCCTCTTCAGGTTTGCCGCTGTCTTCCATACCCATCCCCTGAAGAAGTAGTTCGTACTGTCAAAGTTTAGCTCTGCCAGACGTTCAATTTTGTATTTTTTCGTTGATTTAACGGGGTTAACGACAAAAACAACTTGCCACCCCCCAATTTT
>NZ_JBSQPW010000009.1:0-72069 GCF_055118575.1 Trichococcus sp.
CCTATTCGCTTCCCTATGGGAAGCTAGTGAACTTTGGGAGACAAGGATACGGGGAAAACCGACCGAATCAAAATGAACGAAAGCTTGACGACAGTAGAGTAAATGGAGATAAATTGACATAGTTCATAATTGTTACAATCTAGAGAAAGTCATCTTTCTGCGGGAGCTTAAGAATTTTTTTTGCTTTTTTTCAGAAAACAGTTTAGATGAAGACCTGCAAATGTTTATGCAACACTAGTGACATTATCTAATTAAATTCACCCATCTTTTAATCGCTTCAGACAAATAATTTACACTGTTTAAGTCCATAGCAAAGTCAAACAGTTCTTGGTTGTTTATTTCGTGAATTCTTGTATTACCATTTCCACTAAATTTGCCTTGAGTAGTCATTAGCCACACTTCACCATTGGTGCTGATACTAATATAATCATTTTTGTTAAGATTATTATTTCCCTTCTTGACCTGCACAAAAGCCTTTCCCCCAGTTTTTGGCTGTATCAGTACAAATTCATATAACTCAGTGCCCTGTTTATTTGTGGAAGGTACTACTATATATCCATATTTATGATTCAACCATAAAGCCAGTAAATCTTCACAGTCGCTGGGACTTAGGTAATTATAAAATGTTTCTTGGGTTTTTCCGACAGTCACGTTATAGTAAACGCCTTCTTTTTGGTTGTATAAATTTTGACTAAATTCCTCAATACCTTCTTTTCGAATACGTTGGCACACCATGCCCCTAATGAAGGCTGTTGCTACCGCTCCGGGGATATCACTTTCATCTCCGGCCTGTATCCACTTTACATTTGCCCATTGATTACATGCATCGTTCTCATATGCAGCTTTAATAGAATCATACTTCCAATGAGCATTCTCATCTATTCTGCAAAAATAATAAACTCCCTTTGACCTCATCCAGACAATATCATCTTGTGAAATATCCAAAAAATTATTGAGATTTTTTGGTAATCTGTTTGTGCCAATATCTTTCTCAAGACTTTTTTTATATTGGTCAATGGTTGGAGTAGGATATTGTGCAAGCAATCTCTCTCTCGTACCGGATTCCAAACTCCAACCCATCGCAACAACACTATTATCCAGACAAAATTGACCGATATTATGTTGACCTTGACCACCTGTTAATGTTTGCAATCGCCATACTGTCATATGTTTATGCTCCTCAGTTCACATTATTTTTGTGTTTTCATCCCAACTTCTCTGGCACATCGTTCCTCTGGTGAAGCTTGATTAATTAGAGAGATACAATTTCTCAA
This sequence comes from Trichococcus sp., assembly GCF_055118575.1. NCBI lineage: Bacteria > Bacillati > Bacillota > Bacilli > Lactobacillales > Carnobacteriaceae > Trichococcus > Trichococcus sp. Next base: position 1,275 of record NZ_JBSQPW010000009.1, read on the forward strand.
AATTATCAAATATTTTTTCTTTCACATTTTCAGCATTTACACTCATCAAAGGTAAATGCATAAAACTTACCTTTCTGACGCCAGCGTAATATTGATCTGCTATTTCTTTTGTTTTTGGTGTAGCTACGAATATTTCCTCTCCATTCTTTTGGATCTCCATATCGTCTGTTTCTCTTATAGGATAATAAAAATGCTGATGATTAGAAGGCGAAGTTCCTTTTTCCCACGAAGCTATATCCTCATATTCGAATTTTGACAAGTAAATAGTGGGCATCTGTTCGAAGTCTTCATCATTGTGCAGCATGATTTCCATGGCGTATATTGGACCATCGCGCCACTCATTCTTTAGCTTTTTGTCCGATTCTCTTTGGAACAGCAGAATAAAATCATCGATACACCATCCGTAGTAATTGCTGCTAGACTGCCACTTTAAAAATTTTCCATTTACAGTTTTGTAGTTAGTATTTTCATCCGCAATGGTCCGACAATATTTCATCAGCATATCAACATTTTTATGAGTCTCATGTACTGCAATAAAGGCATTCCGGATATTTTCATCAACTGAGTTCATAATGTATTTGCCCCCTTAATCGTGCTGTCCGTTTCAAAGTTGGAATCTAAAGAATTCGTTGCACAGAATGAATAAAACTTTTCTTGATCGATATCCACATCAAAATCTACATGTATGTCTTTGAAACTTTCGAATCCTTTTTTCGTCAACAAGGAAATGAGATCATCGATAATAACTTGGTAATACCTATCATCTAGTTTCAATTTTTTCAACTCTACCAAAATACTTTGCCAGGAAATATACGCCATCTGAACATCAGTGCTGATAATGTTACGGTTTACTACATCGTTATAGACATTTCGACAGGATTCACTATTTGCGATAAAAAGTAGAATTTTTGTTTTACCTGCACCTTTTCTTGAAACGATTCGTGACTCTTTTGAGAGCTGATTTTTACTTGGTTCTGCTTCGATGGATTGCTTATCTGTTTTATAAGAGTTATCTATATTATCATCAGATGATAATCCGCTTATGTATTTCACTTCGATACCTATGATTGTATCATCGAAATTCAGCAAAGCATCAATTATGCCTTCCTCATCATGTGGCCAAAACTCTAATTTATCGCTCCAGAATTCAGCCTTAATTTCTCCAATTAAATCGCCTACTTTACTTGGATACACTCCAGCTGACAAAATATTCCGCAACGCTAAATCAAACGGGATGTACCTCAATGCTCCGAAAAAGTTTCCAGTTAGGTTATCTTCTAAACTTTCATTCAAATTATGGCCTGTTTGCCACAGTTTTCCTTTAATTTCAGCAATCATATTTGCATCCCCTTTTGAATGTCATAGCTCACTATCCCTTAATAAAGATTGTTCTCCTCGAAATAGTCTTCATCAATTTTAAGCAATTCTATTTTTTTATGCGTTTGGACACCCACCTTGTACTTCAGCATCATATCGGTCAATTGAATGCCATCAACAAGAACAATTCCTTGACGCATTGCATACTCGGTCGCAGATTTAGAGAACCGAGAAGTTGTGATAAATACGCCTCTATCAGCATTGATGCCCGCTAAGGCGCCATAGAAACCTTGAATGTCCGGTCGTTGAATAATGTTGTCTTCCTTATATCGCTTCGCTTGTACATACACTGTATTTGTTCCTAATGGATCTTGATTAATAATGCCATCAATACCGCCATCATTAGACTTACTTGTCACCATCGCATTGCCATTAGGTCCAACGTAGCCCATGGTGTCGAGTAAATCGATTACTAATTTTTCGAAGAAATAAGGATTGATGTTTCTAATTTTATCCAACAATTCTGTCGCGACTTCGTTGTTAACTTTTTTTGCAAACTCAACTATGCGGATGCGTTCATCAATGGGATCTTCATCGTTAACTTCATCAGCTAAAATATTGTCATTCTCATTTCTGACTTTCATCTCCGCTTCATATTTCTTATATTCGGGAGTCCTTTTCAGAATGTCTTTCGTCAACGTATCCTTATTTTTGCTGAGTAGGTCAATCCCAGATTCGGTAATGGTATAGGTAGCTCGTCTGGGTCTTATGATTGCTCCTGCTTTATACAAATCAGATAGGGCAAAACTGAAACGATTCTCAAGCACGCCCTCTGCATCGGGATATTTTGGATATTTTATTCCTATAATTTCAGATGGAATATCTAAATACTCAAAAACTGCTTTCGAAATTTGTTTATTCGTTCTCTCAGATTCATCCTTCAAAACCAATAATATGTATGGATAGAGTGAATCATAAGTTGGAATACCATCTTTTGATTGCTTTAATTTTTTCCAATCCTTATTCACTATGCACTTCGCCTCCATCTCAGTCCTTGTAACAGACTCTTGCCAACAGCCTATCCTGTTTCTATGTGCTGTTTTTCCTTAATGGCATTTTAATTATCTCAATGATTGACATATTGAGCAACAAGTAAATAATTTAAACGTAAAAAGGCCGGAACCGAAGTCCCGACCTTGTATTTCTTAGAAGATACTTTTATCGCAGACTTAGCAGACAATTGCATCTCTTTTTATTGATTTATGAGGACGGAAGCCGGATCAATATCGGAACTGAACGCTGGCGCTAATGTCTTTTCGTATGCTTCTGCGATAAAGCCACTTTCATTCAACGTGTCAATCTCTTCATTCACCCATTCCAACAATGCTGTGTCGCCTTTAGCTACTGCAGGCGCGATGGTATCTTCGTTTCCGATGGCTTCAACTCCTGCGACAAAACCAGGATTTTCTTTGATCCAACCGAAGATCAAGGTATTGTCATGTGCCAAAGCGGCGCCACGGCCATCCAATAATGCTTGGAAAGTTTCTGTGTTTTGTTCATAGACCAACAGCTCGATATCAGGGTAATTTTCTCTGAAGTAAGCTTCAGCGGTTGTTCCTTTGTTGACGATCAGTTGTTTGCCTTCCAATTGGGAAACATCCGTGATGACATCACCTTCGGGGGATACGATGCCGATGGATACTTTCATATATGGATTGGCGAAATCAACTACTTCGGCACGTTCAGGTGTGACGGTGAAGTTGGCCATCATCAGATCAACCTTGCCTGTTTCCAGATATTCCACACGGTTTGCCGCTTCCGTGATGACCCATTCGATTTTTGAAGAGTCCCCTAGCAGATCTTCTGCGATTTTTTTGGAAATCTCAACGTCGAAGCCTTGGTTATCTCCGTTCGCATCCACATAACTGAATGGAGGTTTGTCGCCGAATACGCCGATGCGGATGACGTCATTTTCTTTGATTGTGTCAACTGTCGTTTTATCTTCAATATTGGCAACGGAGCCTTCTGAAGAATCACTTGTTGCGCCTGCGCCGCAAGCCGCTAGACCCACTGTCGCTGATAATATGGCTAATGATTTGATAAATTTGTTTCTCATTCTTCATTCCTCCAATGTTTTTTTCTATATTGTCTTTCTATTGAAACCTGAATGTGTTGATGAATTCGTTGGCCCTTTGCGATTGTGGCTGCTTGAAAAAAGCTTCCGGATCGTCTGAAACTTCAACGATGTTCCCTTTTTCCATAAAGACGATTTTATCGCTGACTGCCTCTGCAAAAGCCATTTCATGGGTGACGATCAGCATGGTCATGCCATCCTTTGCCAAATCGAGGATGACATTCAGCACTTCCCTGATCATCTCCGGATCAAGTGCTGCCGTCACTTCATCGAAAAGCATGATTTCTGGGTGCGTCATCAACGCACGTACAATTGCAACACGCTGTTGCTGCCCGCCGGACAATTGCCGTGGGAAGCTGTGTGCTTTATCTTCAAGGCCAATCCGTTTCAGCAACGCCATAGCTTCTTCGGCCGCCTCATCCTTTTTGCGCTTTTGGACTTTCAAAGGCGCCAACAGGACATTGTCAAGGACCGTCATGTGCGGGAACAGGTCATACTTTTGAAAGACCATTCCGATTTTCTGCCTGACTTCTTTCCAATTCGTCCCTGCTGCGGCTATTTCTTTTCCATCCAGCAAGATACTGCCTGATTGGATTTCCTCTAGACCATTGATGCAGCGTAAGGCAGTCGATTTGCCGCATCCTGATTGGCCGATGATGGTCACAACTTCCCCTTTAGCGATATCCAACTGGATATTAGTCAAGGCCTGAGTTTCCCCGTAATACTTATTTACATGACTCAATGTTAATATTGGGCTTTCCAAGGTTTTTCACCCCTCCTCACTCTTGCCATTTCGATTCAAGTTTTTTGGATAATTTCGATAACGGATAACAGACGATGAAGTACAGGAAGAAAATCAACCCATAGATCCAGAAGGAGGCACTCGGGTAATCCTTCACGGATACTTCAATCACTTGCTGTCCGACTTTGATGACTTCGATAATCCCTATAAGCGGCAACAGGGCCGTGGTCTTCACCATCCTGGTAGCCAAATTTATGGCCGGTGGAACGATGCGCCGCACTGTCTGAGGAATAATGACATACACATAGAGTTGCCCTGCAGACAATCCCAATACCTGGCCGCTTTCCCATTGGATTTTGGGAATAGACGTGACAGATGCTCTGACAATATCGGCCATTTCAGCTGTTCCCCAGAAGGTAAACACGAAAATGGCGACCACCCTGTTATCAATATGGATGCCTGTCCAACGTGTAAGGCCGAAGTACAGGATGTACAGCATCACCAATACGGGGACAATCCGGACGACCTCGAGGTAGAATCTTGTGACGAATCGGACAACGATATTTTTGCTTGTCATGAGCATTCCGACCAAAAGTCCCAATACGAATGAGAGTACGACTGCTATGATTGCGATAAAAATTGTTTGCCCAAGGCCTTCCAGGATACGCTGCAGATTTTGACCTTTAAATAAAATGTTAATTCCCGAATCCTGCAAAACGCAACCTCCTTTCGATGAAATGGATCAAAAGGGATATCGGCAATAAAAACACCAGATAAGTTGTGACCATCAAGAACAGCGCTTCATTGGTTTTGTAATACAAGCCCATGATATCTTTTGCGATAAAAACCAGGTCTGCTAAGGCGATTGCGCTGAACACGGAGGTTTCCTTCAGCAAAAAGATGATGTTCGCCCCGATGCTGGGAAATGAATTTGCGATTGCCTGCGGGAATATAACGTACAGGAAAGTTTGAGTGTTTGATAAACCCAGACTGGACGCTGATTCCATCTGAATATTTGGGACGGATTCCAAACCGCCTCGTATCGCTTCCGCAAAATAGCTGCCTCCCAAAAAGGTTAACCCCAATATGCCGCAGACCTCGGCGCTCAACTGGATACCGACTTGCGGCAAGCCAAAATACAGAAAAAACAACTGGATCATCAATGGGGTATTCCGTGACAATTCGATGTATCCTTCAAAAAACTTTGATAAGATAGGCAATTTATAATAGCGCACAATACTGATGATCAAGCCTATGACAAAAGCAAAGATGATTCCGATCCCACCAATGCGCAACACAAGGAAGGCCGCTTCCTGATACATGGGGATAACCTTTCTAATAAAATCCAAGTCCATTGTTTACCTCCAATCCTTTATTGCTTTTTTACAGCCTCTGATCATCACTTCACAAATAAAAATACTGTCCTATATATCAGGAAGCCGCGATTACTTTATAGCCTTTTTCAGCTTTTAACGTTTGCTTGTATCAATCTACTAAGACATTATTTCTGCAAAAAGATGATTAAATCAGCAATTTTCTATCGTATTTTTTCGATTGAGTTACTATTCACATATGGTATCATGACTGCCAATAAATGAATATCATACAGAATCGAACACTCCTGATAGGTTTTACCGAACAGGCAGTTGCTATTTTGACCACCTTTTTTGGATAAAGTGTCTAAACTGAATGCAGTAAAAAAGACTTGAACCCTCTGCAAGTAAAGGTTCAAGTCTTATAAATAGCATTGTAGCCATGGGTGTCTAGCTATTCCCCAGCAAAGATAGCTTGATGTTTTATCATTTAGTTATCGAATATGCCGTCTGATTAGCAATGGTGCAGCTTACTCCACCTATAACCACACTATCGACAACGAAAGTGAACGTTCGTTGATCAGTCGACTGGATTAGTTTTTCGGAAGCGAATGATACCGTCCCGCTTTTTCCGGTGATCCCGGAATCAGTACCTGTAGTCGCTTCCTCCCAGTGGCCGATGACAGTTGCATCAGCTACTTGGGCACCGGCTTCCATGACCTTCACTTTGGCTGTCGCCCACACCTGATTTATTTTGTTTATTTTTCTGGTTGTAGCGCTCATTTGGACAACCACATCAACTGTTCTTGCAGGTGCAGCTGTAGGTTCAACATTAATGGTCACTGTTGCAGTGGCAGTTGCGTCCTTACTGTCCTTCACTTCATACGTAAAGCTATCCACGCCTGTGAAGTCAGCGTTCGGTGTATACGTGATATCTGGCCCTGTCCCACTTACTGTTCCGCTTGACGGAGCTGATGCAATCGAATAGGTCAGAGAATCACCGTCCGGATCTGCAGCGATGAGTGTGATTTCTACAGAGGTGTTTTGCGTTGTGTCAACAGTTTGGTCGTACGCCACAGGTGGATTATTTGCAATCGATCCAATCCCCAGCGCTAAGGAAGCGTCCACCAATCCGTAACCGTATAATTTATCCTTACCGATTTCCCCCAAATCCAGAGCTGTTCCATTCATTTTATTGCGGACTGCCTCCGCTGTATAACTCGGATCGGCTGCCATCAACAACGCTGCGACACCAGCGACATGCGGGGCAGCCATTGATGTTCCGTTTGCTTCTATGAAGTACTCGCCTGCATAACCTGCGAACGAAAACGGCTGCGGACCTAATAGGTTGACCCCATCTTTCCATGTAGACAGAACGGATACACCTGGCGCGGCTATTTCAACGTCCGAGCCCGTACTGGAAAAACTAGCCCGCAGATTATTTCTGTCGACAGCTGCTACAGCTACTACAGAATCATATCTGGCCGGATAACCGACGTTATTTCCGTTGCCCGCAGCACTCCCTTCATTGCCTGCAGCGCCTATATGCAGAACCCCGGAGCTGGCTAATGCATCAAAAGCTGCCCCGAGCTGGGACGAATTGGATCCTGTGCCGTAGCTGTTATTTGTGATGCGTATGGGAGAATCGGGATGCGCGGCATTATAATTCTGAATCCACTGAAGTGCTTCAATGATTCTGCTGGCAGTACCAAACCCATTTTCATCCAGAACCCTGAGGTCTATCATCTGTACGTCTGGCGCAACGCCAACGATCCCAAACCCGTTGCTCGCTGCAGCAAGCGTTCCTGCCACATGGGTACCATGCCCATAAACATCCTCTGGAAAAAAGTCATCCGAAACGAAATCGTAACCCAATTCATTTGCGGAAAAGTCAAAGTTATCGCTCAGGTCAAAATGGTTAAAGTTCACCCCGGAATCCAAAACGGCAACCTTGACCCCATCACCAGTATGACCAGCTGCATGCGCTGCACCTGCGCTGATATGCTTCACACCCCAACTGTTCCCAAGCTCGTTTTCCGGCTCATATCCAAGTGCCTGCACTTGAATATCCGATTCGACTACTTCCACTTGCGGATTATTTTTCAGGGCTTCGATGGCTTTCACAGGAAGTCTTCCGGAAATCGCTGGAATAATGGTGAAAACATTGCTGACGTCACCGCCTAGGCCTTTGAATGCATGCAATTCCGCCTGACCAGGTTTATCTTTGAATCTTACAATCACATCCTGAAAATTAGCCGCGCTATTTTGGGTTGCCGCTGCCTCGGATGATGACTGGGATGCCATTGCCTCAGTAGTTACCGATGTATAGCTAGAAATAAACAAAAATGTTAATGCGACTGCATAAAATCTTTTCGAAAACATATTATTTCCCCTTTCTTTCTATCAAAAATCGACCATGGATGTCGGTTACGCCACAAATAAAGCAATTATGAATAGTGCTGAATTCTATTTTGGTATCAACAATTATAAGGTTTAATTCCTAGCGCAATATTTTTATTGTATACCTTTACATCATTGATTTACAAGTAGAAGTTTCGTTTAGTCATGACTATCTTTTCAAGACGAATCGCTTGACTGGTATCCGTCGCAGGAATAATATGAAATGGAAAATGGATATTGAATGCTGGAAATACATCAAAAAAATAAAAAGGAGATCAGACAATGAACTTTAATAGCGGCGACTTACGTTTCTACAAAAAAGATGAGAACGAAAATTTAATCTGCGAAATCACCTATTCCATTGCAGACAGCAGCATGATCGTCATCGACCGTACCTTTGTGAATGACGATTACCGTGGCCAGGGAATTGCCGCGCAGTTGGTTGATCGCGTGGTCGAAATGGCCAGGGAGGAAAACAAAAAAATCATCCCCCTCTGCCCTTTCGCCAAGGGTATGCTCGAAAGAAACAGCTCACTCTATGCTGATGTAATGAGCTAAGATTTACCCCGCGAAAAACCATTTAGCGGGGTAAAATGTATAATAGCAACACGAGATACCCCGTTAAGTTGATTTTGGCGGTTTTTCTGACTGTTATTTAAACGGAAATAGCCCGCCAAAAACATTTTGGCGGGCTATTTCTAATCCTATATTCAATTCTGATGCTATTTTCTTTACTCACCATAGTAAAAGAAACCCTAATCTAACAGAGTTCCTTCTGTGAAGCATATAGAATGTTCGCACTAATCTAGAATAAGAGTTTCCCCTGTTTTTTAGGTCACGCTGACGCATATCCGCTATTCCTCTTCATCGGCCCGGTATTCCAGAATGTCGCCTGGTTGGCAGTCGAGGGCCTTGCAGATGGCTTCCAAAGTCGAGAAGCGGATCGCCTTGGCTTTTCCGGTTTTCAGGATCGACAGATTGGCCATCGTGATGCCGACGCGCTGCGACAGTTCGGTGACGCTCATTTTCCGTTTGGCCAGCATGACGTCTATATTGATGATTATTGCCATTTTACGCACCTCATATCGTGTAGTCGTTTTCTTGCTTGATTGCGATCGCATTTTGCAGGAGTTTCTGAAGGACAGCGGCAAAAACGGCAATCACCATGCAGGCGAAAATGATGATCAGGCCGATCAGCACTAGGCCGGGTGCATCATCAAGATCGCCCATCATGAAAATGAGCGGCATGAACAAAATGAACAAGCCGCCGATCGCAGCCGCACAGAATTTGATGTTCTTCAGCACCTGCACCGTCAAATCGGAAAATGCCAGGTCCTGATCGATGAAGCCCAGCAGCCTGAAGACTTGGTACAGAGCGAAGAAATAGATGCCCACAGATGCATACAAGCCGATCATGAAAGGATACTGCAGATAGGCAAGGCTTGGGACCATTTCTACCAGGAAAGCCGCAATTTCCGGGATGATAAAAATGCAGAGCGCCAATACCGGCAGTCCCAACAGGAAGACGACCGTTTTCAAAAAGAGTGTTTCTCGTTTCATTTGCACAACACCTCGTTTGGATTTGTTACTGTTATTTTAGCCCTTTATTTATCGTTTATCAATAATTAATTATTCTTTTAAACAATTCTTAACGAACGTACTCCAATGCTATGGACGCGAATTACCGGTGAGGAAGTCCTCGCCGGTAATTCCTACTTCATTTGGCTGATAATTCCCGGTGAAGCTGCCCTCGCCGGGAAATAGGCCCTCATTTTCCGGATAATACCCGGCGAAGCGCTCCTCACCGGGTATTATCCCTGTAACCAGAAAAGCCAAACCGCATCCAAAGTTAAGGATGCGGCCTGGCTTTTTTTCAGTTTATTCTGTTCTCACAAGTATCTTTCCAGCATATGGGCGATGCCGTCTTCGTTGTTGGATAAGGTGATTTCGTTCGCGTTTGCTTTCAGGGCGTCGATCGCATTGCCCATCGCGACGCCGACCCCTGCGTAGGCGATGATGGAAGCATCGTTCTGCCCATCCCCGAATGAGATGACTTGCTCGGCATTGATCCCCAATGGCTGCAGGGTTTTGTCCAAAGCAAAAGCCTTATCGATGCCTTTGTCGGCAATCTCGAAATAGAACGGCGCCGAGAAAAAGCCATTGATCCGCCCTTCAAACGGCCGCATGATTTCCTGCCAGTTCTGCGTCAAGTAGTCCGGCTCCCCGGCGATGAGGATCTTATGCAGTGGGAAATCGACAAAGTCCGCCAGATGCTCCACTTCGCACAACTTGAAACCACCGCTTCGCGACTCGTATTCTATGATGTTCCTCAAGCCGTGCGGCGGCGCGGTGATCATGCAGTCATACACGTTGTTCACATACATATATTCCTTATGCGCAATCATCGGTTTGACCTCGAATTTTTCCAAGTGCGTCAACAGCGCTGCGCCTATTTCTTCTGAGATGCTTTGGCTGAACAGCATCTCATCCGTTGCACAATCCGTCACGCAGGCACCGTTATTGGAAAGCAGTAGGCCATGATAGTGTTCCATCTTCAGTTCTTTTGAAAATTTCAGCATCGCGGGCAACGGCCTGCCGGATGCCAGCACAAGTTTCACTCCGGTCTCCTGAGCCCGCAATAATGACTCCCTCGTCTTTGGCGTGATTACTTTCTGGTCATTCAACAAGGTGCCGTCGATATCCAAAACGATCGCTTTCAGATCCATTCCATTCACCTCATGCTTTCTCTATATCGTGATTTCGATTCTGTTGCCTTCCGGATCGCCGATGACGGATTCATAATAGCCGTCGCCGGTCACTCTACATGGGCTCAACAAAGGATAGCCGGCATCGACCAACTTTTGCGTCAATGCGTCCACTGTTTCTTTGCTGCCTACCGAGATGGCCAGATGGGCGAAACCCAATATTTCATTTGTTTGAGCGCCTTTGATTACATCTTGGCGCTGCATGATTTCCAATCTGGCACCATCCGCGAACGATAAGAAATAGGAATGGAATCCCGATTTCTGGTTATGGTACTTTTCACCTGCTGTAGCCTTGAAGTAATCACAGTAGAATGCTTTCATTTTTTCCAAATCCGCAGTCCATAGACCGATATGTTCTATTTTCATCAAAAAACCTCCTTGATAACTAACGTTAGTATATGCCATTCATCCAAAAATGACAGACGAAACGCTTAGGTTGAAATAAATTTGTCTAGACTATTCATCCCGGAATCAAATGAGTGAAACATTCTTTCCAAAATATCCGATTGCCTGGTAGCAGCGGGATATGGTACTTTACAGACAGATAGACTTTTGATTGGAGGCGAACCGCATCAACATCGAAAAAATCAAATACTACATTGACCTGGTGGACTGCCCCAGTTTCACGGAGACAGCCAAACGAAACTATGTGTCGCAGACGACCATCAGCCAGACGGTTCGAACACGCTGACGACTTCCAAGTCGGCGAACGTCACTCGGAAGATAACTAAATCCAATAAGTAAGAAGGGACTCTCTCAAAGTCAATTGAAGTTGAATTTTGAGAAAGTCCCTATTTGTGTGGTTTTTCAGCATAAAAAGAGTACCCGCTCGGCGGTAATTCTCACCAGTAATAATTTTAATAGAACTCAATTATAACATCATCGTAACCACTGGAGCTATAATGAGAAATCAGCAATAACTCTGCCCTTTTGTCTGCCTCTTCCAAAAAACCATTGTTAATTTTTTCTTCTTCAAGTTGTTTTTTATGAGCATTTATTTCGTCAATGATGGTCTGAGTGGGATAATCCGAAAATATATTTCCTTTGACATCTTCCACTTTCGTTTTTTCGGTCTCAACAACATTATCGAGTATATAGGATTTCGGCACTTTGACCAATAATCGTTTGGATACTTCATCATACGATGGTTTAACCTTAGAAAAATCTGTTCCGGCCTTTAGATATCCAGAATATTCGATTAATTTGATTGCCTCTGCAAAATTAAAATCAGGAAATCCGGGTACTGGTATAGTCCTATCTGTACGGCTTATGATTACATTACTGTATTCATACTTTAATGTTGCCAATTCTGAAAGTTCCACTAATTTTTCCTGCGTTAAAGCTGTTTCTGATGTTTTATTAGTTTGGATGGAAATTATTTCAGTTTTGTTTAGTATAAATAATCCGACTGTCAAAACAAACACTATAGTAAGTATTGACACTAGCCGTTCCTTTAGTTTTTTCATCATGAAATACTCCTCACATATTAATTTTAAGACGACCCCTTCACTTTTATTATGCCATCTCAAATAGAAGGCCGCCGAACAATTATCGTCATAGGAAATCAAAAAATTGTCTCCTAATGGAGCGTATTTCACCACTCGGCCGTATAACTTTGCTCTTAGGAAAAGATCAGTATAGCGAAAAATGTTGCCCTGTCGTAAAAAATTTCTCGACCGTCGATTCAGGTTATGCGCCACTACAGCCGGTCAATAAAGCTAGTGACAATATCGATACAGCGATTGTTCTCAATCTTCCTTCTCATTATCTAACTCCTCCAATTGATTGAGGCCAGTATTCTGGATCATACCAATAGAGGGATATTTTTTATATAATTGTATCACTATGCAAATGTTAAGCAACATTATTCAAACAAACTTATTCCACAAGTCTGTAAGAACTTTAAGAAGCTTATCAATACCTCATTCCATCAATCTATGTTATAACTATATTTGAATGATTTCAAAGGAGGTACCTATGATTAAACGTTTTTTCGGCTATTATAAACCCTACAAGCATCTGTTCATGCTTGATTTTTGTTGTGCTATTTTGGCGGCTGTCCTGGAACTTTCTTTCCCGGTCGTCGTCAACAGCGTCATTGATTCCATTTTGCCTTCCGGGCAGTGGAATTTGATTCTCTTGGTTTCACTGGGGCTGTTGGTTTTGTACATCGTCAACACAGCGATGCAATATATCGTTGTTTATTTCGGTCACGTGCTCGGGGTCAACATCGAAACCGATATGCGCCGTGAACTCTATGGCCATATGCAGAATCAGCCTTTCAGCTACTACGACGACCAGCAGACCGGCAAATTGATGGCGCGGCTGACGACGGATCTGTTCGAAATCTCCGAAGTGGCGCATCACGGCCCTGAGGATGTCTTTATAACGATCATCACCTTGTTGGGATCTTTCCTGTTGATGCTGCAGATCCATGTGCCGTTGGCGATCGCCACTTTCGTCATGATCCCCTTCATCACGATTGCACTCATCTTTTTCAACAAGAAAATGACGAAAATCAACACCCGTATTTTTGAGGATCTGGGCGAATTCAGCGCTGGAATCGAAGCGTCGGTCAGCGGCATCCGAGTTGTGCAGGCATTCGCAAATGAAGTCTATGAAGCGAAACGGTTCGAAGGACTGAACCAAGCCTATCGCCGTTCCAAGATGGCCTTCTACAAAATGATGGGCATCAGTTCTTCCTACAACTATTTACTGATCCGGTTGATAAACCTCTTCGCGTTGTTTTTTGGAGCCTACTACACGATCCAAGGCCAACTTTCCTACGGCGAGTTCGTCGGATTCATCCTCTTGTCCAATATTTTTGTCCGTCCGATCGAAAAAGTGAACACGATGATCGAAAGTTATCCGAAAGGAATAGCCGGCTTCAGACGCTTCACTGAAGAATTGGACCGCACACCGGAAATTCTGGATAAACCGGACGCCATCGAAGTCTCGCATCTGAAAGGTGATATCATCTACAAACAGGTGTCATTCGGCTATGATGGTTCCAAAAAGGTGTTGGACGGCATTGATCTGAAGATTAGGGCTGGAGAGACTGTCGCTTTCGTCGGACCGAGCGGCGCAGGGAAAACAACCTTGTGCAACCTCCTTCCCCGCTTTTATGAGGCGACAGAAGGTACCATCACCGTCGACGGCATCAACATCCAGGATCTGAAGCTCCAGTCCTTGCGTAACCAAATCGGCGTCGTGCAGCAGGATGTCTTCCTATTCCCAGGAACCGTGAGGGAAAACATCGCCTACGGGAAACTGGACGCTACCGATGCCGAAATCGCCCAAGCAGCCCGGATGGCCAATCTCGACAAGGTCATCGCGGAGATGCCCCTTGGATTGGACACGATGATCGGAGAACGCGGCGTCAAACTTTCCGGCGGGCAAAAACAGCGGCTTTCGATTGCGCGCATGTTCCTGAAAAATCCGCCGATCCTTATTTTGGATGAGGCGACTTCCGCGCTGGATACCGAGACTGAGCAAGTCATCCAGGAATCCTTGGATAACTTATCTAAAGGGCGGACGACATTGATCATCGCGCACCGTCTGACGACCATCAAGCATGCCGATCGCATCATCGTCGTCGATGAACAAGGAATTTCCGAACAAGGTTCGCACAAAGAATTGTTGGCTCAGGATGGGACCTATCGTCGTTTGTATGAAGCACAGTTCTTGGGGATCGATCAGTAGTGATGCAACTCCTTCCGATAGAGAATTGAGTTTATACTCAAAAATAACCCGTCAAAGCCACTTTGGAGGGGAAAATCAATTCAAATCACAGTCAGAAAACCCGCCAAAACAACCTTGGCGGGGAAAATGGTCAGCGGATATCACGATATTCCCCGCAAAAACCATTTTGGCGGGTTATTTCGCTCACAATCACGAACTCGAAATTCAGGCCATACAATCATACGAACAAACATAAAAACAAGACCTGCATCCCACCGATTGGGATGCAGGTCTTATTTTTATCAGAGGCTTCATTTCGGAAAGACCGCTAGCCTATTCTTAGACATTCGCATCGTTTGCACCGGTTTTTCGTAGAAATCATTCAGAATTTCTTCCTTCAGCAAGTCGCTTGTTTTGCCGGTCTTATGGATAGAACCATCCTTCAGCAGCATCAGCTTTTTGAAACAGGGTAGGATCTCCTCAGTATGGTGGCTGACGTAGATCATTGTCGGACCTTCAGGTTCATCGGCGATCCGCTGGATATCCTCCAAAAGTTTCTCTTTTGCGAACAGATCTAGGCCATTGCAAGGCTCATCCAGTATCAATATTTCCGGTTCGGCCATCAATGCGCGGGCGATCAAAATAATCTGTTGCTGTCCTTGAGACAGGATGCCGTAGCGGAACCCGATCAATTCTTTTCCTCCGCATTTGATCAGCAGGTCCAGCGCCTTTTGTTTTTCGGCTTCAGTCGGGACGGTCCAGACGCCTATCGAAGCGAATTTTCCGCTGAGGACGATGTTTTCAGCGATGTCATTGGGATTCAGCTGTTGCTGCAGGGCGGAGCTGACCCAGCCTATCCGTTTGCGCAACTCGGGGATGGCCGTTTGACCGAAAGTCTCGCCCAACACGACCAGTTTGCCGCTGCTGGGCCACAGATAGCCATTCAACAGTTGAAGCAAGGTTGTCTTGCCGGAGCCGTTCAAGCCGAGTATGGCCCAGTGCTCGCCTTTTTTTGCGTGCCAATTGATGTCGTTCAAAATTTTCCGGTTATCGCGAATGACATTCACGTGGTCAAATCTGATCATTCCATCACCCCATCTAAAGTTTTGTGGTTCTTGGGTATCTTTATTGCGAATATACCACATTTGCCCCATCCGGAAAAGGCTTTCGCTATCCCACAGCTTACAAAATAAATAATAAGAAAAGCATCGCTTCACACGGGAATGTCATCTATACTATATAGTGAGGTGGGAAATGTATGGACCAAAACAAAGAAAAAGTATCCTTGATCATCGAAGGAGGAGCCATGCGTGGCGTCTTTTGCGCAGGCGTCATCAGCACTCTATTGCGTCAAGAAATCTACTTGGATTACGTCATCGGGGTATCTTCCGGATCAGCCAATGGCATCAATTATGTCAGCAGGGACCTTATCCGCACAAAAGCTTCTTTTGTCGATATCGCGGCAAATCCGGCTTTCTCGGGAATGAAATATCTCCTCAATGGCCAGGGTTATTTCAACACAAAATATATCTATGAAGATGCAATCACGACGGATATCCCCTTCCAATTTGATTCTTTCAAACACAATCCGGCTACCATGAAGATTGTTGCGACGGATATGGAAACAGCCAAGCCGGTGTATTTCGATAAGGAAGACATCGCAACCAGCGCAGAATTGGCGCTCAAAATCCGGGCATCATCTACTGTGCCGTTGCTGATGCCTCCAACGCAAATCAATGGTAAATTCTATCTGGACGGCGGCATCGTCGACTCGCTGCCAATCGAAAAAGCGATCGCAGACGGCAACCAAAAGCACGTGATCATCCTGACCCGCCCGCGCGGCTACATCAAAGAAAAGCAGCGTTTCAATACGGTCATCCGGCGTCAGCTAAGGGCTTACCCCGAAATTGTCGCAGCCATCGAACAGCGGCACATCGTATACAACCGATCCATGACCCTGATCGAACGCTTGGAAAAAGACAACAAGGCTTTCGTCATTGCGCCCGATCAGCTTTCCATAGGCAGGATGGAGCGGAACGTGCAAAGGCTTGATGCTTATTATCAATATGCAGAGAGGGCCGCAGAAAGACGGCTACCCGAGCTGCATGACTTTTTGTCAAGCAGCTGAAGCGCACAAAAGAATCAGCTGGCTGGTTCATTTCAGCCAATTATTAGAAATAAGTGAAAATAATGTGAAAATTTTCGTTGACACTCTCATGTAAATCTTATATGATTATATCAATCACTTAAGCAATAACAAATCCATATAGAAATCAGGTATCCCATATGAAAACGATGAATCCACTAAACATTATTATCGTCTTAATGATCTAGGAGTTAAACACTGTAGAAATTTTTTACAGATTGTTTAAGTCCTATTTGTGGTAATCAAATGGGATGAAGCATCCCATCATTAATTGATGAGGATGCTTTTTTTTATCCATATGGCAACAGACATAGGAAAAACGAGAAATGGGGAGATTACAATGGAATCGGAAATGAAAACTAAAACAAAAAAAGGCGTAACCCTTCTTGTTGAAGCATTGAAAAAAGAAGGTGTTGAAGTTCTGTTCGGCTATCCAGGCGGTGCTGTCCTCCACATCTACGATGAATTCTACAAATCCGAATCGAATCACGTATTGACTAGACATGAACAAGGTGCTGTCCACGCGGCTGACGGTTATGCCCGCGCTACCGGCAAACCCGGCGTTTGTATCGTTACAAGCGGCCCCGGCGCAACAAATGCGTTGACCGGTATCGCGACCGCTCAGATGGATTCCGTTCCTTTGATCGTGATTACTGGACAAGTGCATGAAGCGGGCATCGGCAAGGACGCTTTCCAGGAAACGGACATGATCGGGATGACGACACCCGTGACGAAATACAACTATCAAGTGCGGGATGCCAAAGATATTCCGCGCATCATCCACGAAGCATTCTACCTGGCGAATACAGGCAGAAAAGGACCGGTCGTCATCGATATTCCAAAAAACATCGGTGTCCAGGAAGTCTCATATGAAGCGTATACCCAAGCAGAAAAAAATCTGCCTGGATACAAACCGGAATGTTTGCCTGTTCCGGAACAGATTGCAAAGGTGAATGAAGCGATTGCTGCAAGCAAAAAACCGATCATTTTGGCCGGTCATGGCGTTGTCCATGCGCAAGCTGAGAAAGAACTGCTGGCTTTTGCGGAATACTACCAAATTCCCGTTATAAACACGTTGCTGGGTCTGGGCAGCTTCCCTATCAAACATGAACTGGCATTGGGCATGGGCGGTATGCACGGCTCCTACGCTTCGAATATGGCTTTGATGGAATGTGACTTGCTTCTCAACTTCGGTGCCCGCTTTGATGACCGTGTCGCAAGCGACCCAACCAACTTCGCTCCTGAAGCAACGATTGTCCACGTTGACCTTGATAATGCCGAGATCGGCAAAATCATGCACACGCATATCCCGGTATTGTCTGATGCCAGATTGGCTCTGATCATGCTGAACGAAACAAAATTGGCTGAAGTGCCCGACCACTCCGTTTGGTTCAGCCACGTGATGGACAATAAAAAGAAACACCCTTTCCGTTACGAAAAATCAGATACGTTCATCAAACCGCAACATGTAATCGAGCAAGTCGGTGAATTGACGAACGGGGAAGCCATTGTTGTAACGGACGTTGGCCAGCATCAAATGTGGGCTGCCCAATACTATCCTTTCAAACAAGGAAAACAGTTGCTGACAAGCGGCGGTTTGGGAACGATGGGCTTCGGTGTTCCGGCAGCGATTGGTGCGCAAATGGCCTTTCCTGATAAAACAGTTGTCTGTTTCGTTGGAGATGGCGGCTTCCAGATGACCAACCAAGAATTGGCGATCTTGAATGCCAACAGGCTGAACGTGAAGTACTTCATTCTGAATAATGAAGTATTGGGTATGGTTCATCAATGGCAGAACAAATTCTACAAAGGCCGCTACTCCCATTCCGAAATTCCGGATTCACCGGATTTCGTTAAACTTGCTGATGCATACGGGATCACAGCTGCAAGAGTGTCCGATCCGGATAAGGTGGATGAAGCGATCCAGACTGCCTTAAATTATCCAGGTCCGTATGTCTTGGATATCCTGATTTCCAAAGATGAATTGGTATTCCCTATGGTTGCCAGTGGACGGCCAAATAACGAAATGGAAGGTGTGTAGGAATATGCTAAGATTAATCCAAACCAAAGTCGTGAATAAACCTGGTGTATTGAACCGCATCACGCAGGTTATCCTGAAGCCGCAATACAATATCGATACTTTAACGCTGACCGGTACGGAAGATTACGATGTATCCTTGATCACTGTCGGCATCAACTTCGATACATTAGCTGCTGCCGAATTGTTGACGAAACAGCTTGAAAAACAAGTCGACGTCATCAGCGCAACCGACATCACCGAAAAACGTTTGGGCCTAAGAGCTTAAACCCAACCAACCGCATCATCCTACTGACCGAATCAAATTGCTTAAAAAGCATTGAGAATATAAAAAAACTAAGGAGGTCATTTCAATATGACTAAGGTATACTACGATCAAGACGTAACAGTAAAAGCACTAGAGGGTAAAAAAATCGCCGTTATCGGATATGGTTCGCAAGGACATGCACATTCACAAAACCTTCGCGACAACGGAAATGATGTAATCATCGGAATCCGTGCAGGTAAATCTGCAGATAAAGCTAAAGAAGACGGCTTTGAAGTATTCTCTGTTGCTGAAGCAACAAAACAAGCTGACGTAGTAATGATCCTTATCCCAGATGAGCAACAAGCTGAGGTATATGCAGCTGAGATCGCTCCTAACCTGGAAGCTGGAAATGCCATCGCATTCGGTCACGGATTCAACATCCATTTCGGCACAATCACACCTGCTGCTGATATCGATGTATTCATGGTCGCTCCAAAAGGCCCAGGCCACATGGTTCGCCGTCAATTCGCTAAAGGCTCTGCAGTACCTGCTTTGTTCGCAGTCTACCAAGATGCAACAGGCAACGCAAGAGATCTTGCTCTTGCTTGGACACAAGGAGTCGGCGCTACACGCGTAGGCGTTTTGGAAACAACCTTCAAAGAGGAAACTGAAACTGACTTGTTCGGTGAACAAGCAGTATTGTGCGGCGGAACAACTCACTTGGTTCAAGCAGGTTTCGAAACATTGGTCGAAGCTGGCTACCAACCAGAAATCGCTTATTTCGAAGTATTGCATGAATTGAAATTGATCGTTGACTTGATGTATGAAGGCGGCATGGAAAAAATGCGTTACTCCATCTCAAACACAGCAGAATTCGGCGACTATGTTTCTGGACCACGCGTCATCACTCCGGATGTTAAAGACCGCATGAAGGACGTTTTGACGGATATCCAAACAGGCGCATTCGCTAAACGCTTCACTGATGATTACAAAGCTGGCTTCCCTGACTTCCACGCAATGCGCGCTAAGCAACAAGGCCACCAAATCGAAGCAGTCGGCGCTGAATTGCGTAAAATGATGCCTTTCGTAAACGAACAACAATAATAATTCGACCTTTTAGTTGAGAGCAATCCTTATTTTAAGCCTTCTCTCGTCATGATTGAATTAATAAAGATGGGGAGCAGATAGAATGATAGATGACTTAGTGAACAAAGAAGACGTGCTTAAAGCATATAAAGTACTGCGCAGTGTGGTCAAGCAGACCCCTTTGCAGCATGATGCGTATTTATCCCAAAAGTATCATGCCAACATCTTTTTGAAGCGGGAGGACCTTCAGATTGTCCGCTCCTTCAAATTGAGAGGCGCTTATTATGCCATATCGCAGCTGAGCGAAGCCGAGACGGAGACCGGGGTAACCTGTGCTTCAGCCGGCAACCATGCGCAAGGGGTAGCTTACACATGCAACCACTTAGGCATCAAAGCTACCATCTTCATGCCGTCGACAACCCCTTCCCAAAAAATAGACCAAGTCCGTTATTTCGGGAAAGAGCATGTTGAGATCAAACTGATCGGCGATACCTTCGACGAGTCGAACGAAGCCGCCCATGTCTATGCGGATGAACACAATCTGACTTTCATTGAACCTTTCAATGATCGCAATGTGATTGCCGGGCAAGGCACTTTGGCAGTGGAAATCCACCAGGATCTCGTTGCCGAAGGTGAAACGGCTGATATGGTATTCGCCGCCATCGGTGGAGGCGGCTTGATTTCAGGCGTCAGCAGCTACATGAAGGAGGCCATGCCCGAAACCAAGATCATCGGCGTGGAATCCTTGGGTGCCCCTGGCATGAAAGCTTCGCTTGATGCGAATAAAGTCACGACTTTGACTGATATTGATAAATTCTGTGACGGGACAGCTGTTGCGACAGTCGGCGATTTGACTTTCAGACACTGCCAAAAAAATGTCGATGACATCTTGGTCGTGCCTGAAGGACAAGTTTGCGGAACCATCATCGATTTATACACTAAACAAGCTATCGTAGCGGAACCATCCGGCGCACTCTCCGTTTCTGCCTTGGAACAATACAAAGAAGAAATCAGAGATAAAACAGTCGTCTGCATCGTCAGCGGCGGAAATAATGATATCAACCGAATGGCTGAAATCGATGAACGCTCACTGCTCTATCAAGGTCTGAAACACTATTTTATAGTGAACTTCCCGCAGAGGGCCGGTGCGCTGAAAGAGTTCGTGAATGACATCTTGGGCGCAAACGATGATATCACCAAATTCGAGTATACGAAAAAGGTCCACCGCAGTGAAGGACCGGTACTGATCGGAATCTTGTTGAAAAATAAAGACGATATCGAAGGCCTGCTCAGCAGACTCGAAAAATTCGATCCGCATTACATTTCGGTGAACGAGAATTCCAAACTGTATTCCTTTCTGATTTGATCCAAATCAAAACCTGAAGCGAGCTTCTCCAACGAGGCTCGCTTCAGGTTTTTTGTTTGTTTGGATGCCCAGCATCACCCGCTCTGCCAGCACTGAAGTACACTAAGAAGGGCCGACTCATGTGAGTCGGCCCTTCTTAGTGTTAGACATACTTATTCTTCGATATAAGCTCTGCTCAAGTCAAATTCATTGCCCACAGAATTGAAGATGATGCCTTTCAAGTTAGGATTTCTGAGTTGTGTTTCAGCTTCCTGGTAAAGCGGGATGATGGCTGCATCCTCCATGATCAGCTTGTGGGCAGCCATCAGATCAGCCCAGCGCGCTTCCGGATTGTTTGCGTTTGTTGTTTTTGATGCATCAATCAAAGCATCGAATTCTGCATTCGCATATTGTCCTTCATTGTAGGCGGAAGTGCTGTACAGCAAGTCCATGTAGTTGATCGCATCAGCGAAATCCGCTCCCCAACCGGTCTGCAATAGGTCGAATTCATCTTGATTCGCCAATTCCAAACGGTTTTTCTTCGGTACATTGCGCAATTCCACTGAGATGCCTTCCAAGTTGTTTTGGATTTGACCTTGGATGTATTGGCTGATTTTTTTGTTCTTTTCATCATCATCCCCAACCAAGGAGAATGTGATTTCATCTACACCTAATTCAGCTTTCGCTTCATCCCAAAGTGTTTTTGCTTGTTCCAGATCATATTCCAGGTAAGAGCCTGCTTCAGCGGCAAAGTCTTCGCCGGTCGTCGGGTTGCTGACAAAATCAGCCGGCAGGAAGCCGCCGATTGGTGTCGAACCGTCTCCGATGACACTCTCAACCAATTCGTTGCGGTTGATGACAAGTCCGATGGCTGCTCTCAGCTTCGCATTTTGCAGATAGACGTTGTCGTGGTTGAATTCGATGTACGCCGTGCGGGCTTTTTTCTGAACAACCACGTTCGGATCTGTCGCTAATTGTTTAACCAATTCGCCGGTCACTTGTGCGTTGTCCACTGATCCTTGTTGGAACAGATTTACGACTGTGCTGGTTTCTTTGATTACTTGAACATTCACTTCTTCCAATTGCACTTCGTCGGCTGCATAGTAATCTTCGTTCTTCACCAGGTCCCAAGTCAGGCCAGTGCCATCCCAGTTCTCGATTGTGAATGGTCCATTAGCCAAAATGTTTTCGCTGTTTGTTCCATATTTATCACCTTTTTCAGTCACAAACGCTTCATTTTGGGGGTAGAACGCACTGAATGCCAATAATGATTCAAAGTATGGTGTCGGTTGCGTCAACTCGATTGTGATTTCAGTGTCGCTTACCGCCGTTACACCCAACTCTTCAGGAGCCATTTCTCCGGCCATGATTTCATTGGCATTTTTGATGGTTTCAGCCAAGTAAGAGTAGGATGCCCCCGCTTCCGGATCCACCAGTCTTCGCCAAGCGAACACGAAATCGTTTGCTGTCACAGGCTCTCCGTTTGACCAGACAGCATCGTCGCGCAGTTTATAGGTATAGGTCAAGCCATCCTCCGAAACAGTCCCTGCTTCCGCAGCGATTGCCGGTACTGGCTTTCCTTCGGCATTGATTTTCAATAAGCCTTCGATTGCGTGTCCGATGTAGTTCGAACTGTTGATATCCGTCATCAGCGTTGTATCCAACGTCGCCAATTCCGTTGGTGCCGTATAATTGACTACTTGTCCGCCGGTGCCTTCACTTGCATTGTTTGCTGCGCTGTCGTCCGTTGCGCCCTCGCCTCCGCAAGCTGCCAAGATGACGGCTGTTGTAGCCAAAATGAAAGAACTTCTCAATCTCCTCATGTAAATCTCCCCTTTTTCTCTTCGTATTTTAATATTGTACTACAAATAGTTAGAATATTCCATATATATCGGCAACTATTATCATATAAAATTCATAAACCGGTCGTTTCATTAATTTTATATGGCAAAAAAGCCCGGAACAAGTTCCGGACTTTTTGTATCAATAATTTTCGTATTTTGCTTTCAAGACAGGAACATCGGACTCGCGGCAGTATACAAAGTGCCCAGGAACGATTTCCCGCATTGCTTCCGGCTCGCCATTGTCTTCACGAGGGACATAGGTGAAGCGAGTGCGGTTGCGCTCATAAACCGGATCCGGCAGCGGTATGGCCGATAACAGGCTTTCCGTATACGGATGTAAAGGCTTGTTGTAAACTTCGTCTGCGGGTGCTAATTCGACCAATTTACCGAAGTACATAACACCGATGCGGTTGCTGATGTACTTGACCATCGACAAATCATGCGCGATGAACAAGAAAGTCAGTTTTTGTTTTTGTTGCAATTCCATCAGCAAGTTGACCACTTGCGCTTGGATGGATACATCCAAAGCGGAAATAGGCTCGTCGGCAATGATGAGCTTCGGATTCACCGCTAAGGCTCTGGCGATTCCGATACGCTGTCTTTGGCCACCGGAGAACTCATGCGGATAACGGGAAGAATGGTCTTTGTTCAATCCAACCAAATCCAACAATTCAGCGACCCGATCATCGACTTCCTGCTCGGTAGCCGCAAGTCCGTGGATTTTCAAACCTTCAGCAATGATGTCGCGTACTTTCATGCGGGGATTCAAAGATGCGTACGGATCCTGGAAGATCATCTGCATGTCTTTACGGAAAGCAAGTTGTTCCTTTCTGTCATGCAGCGTATGGATTTCGGTGCCATCAAAAAAGATTTCGCCGGAAGTCGGGTTGTACAAGCGGATGATTGCGCGACCGGTTGTCGTTTTTCCGCAACCGGATTCCCCTACCAAACCAAGTGTTTCACCTTCATATATGTCAAAGGAAACGTCATCAACAGCTCGGACTTCATTCTTGGTGCCGACGTTGAAATATTGTTTCAGGTTTTTTACTTCCAGAATTTTTTTCTGTCCTGTTGTGTCATACATTACAGCAGTCCTCCTTTCTCAGTGATTTTTGAATCGATCGACGGGCCGTTTTCGTGAGAGAGAACAGCCGGTTCATTATCTTCTGTATCCATCACTTTTAATTCATCGGATGGAGCAAGGTTCATTTTGGAGAAAGTTGCACGTCGGTTCATGATGCCCTCTGGAGGGATCACGGACGGAGCGTCCGGATGCAATAACCAGGTAGCAGCCGAATGGGTCTCCGATACCTTGAAGAACGGCGGATCGTACAAGGTATCGACTTTCATCGCATATTCGCTCCGGGGCGCAAAAGCATCACCAGTCGGAGGATCCAACAAATCCGGAGGCGTCCCAGGGATTGCATAGAGCGTTCCCTGGGTGTCCAATGTCGGCATCGAGCTTAACAGTCCCCAAGTATACGGATGCTGCGGATTGTAGAAAATTTCATCGACAGTCCCTACTTCAACGATTTTACCGGCATACATGACGGCTACGCGGTCTGCGACGTTCGCGACTACACCCAAGTCGTGGGTGATGAAAATGATCGAAGTCTTGATTTTTTGTTGCAGATCCTTCATCAATTCCAGGATCTGTGCTTGAATCGTAACGTCAAGCGCTGTAGTCGGTTCATCCGCAATCAGAATGTCCGGGTTACAACCCAAGGCGATCGCGATAACGATCCGTTGGCGCTGTCCACCCGAAAATTGGTGCGGATACTGCTTCATTCTTTTGGCAGGGTTCGGAATACCTACAAGCTGCAACAGTTCTTCCGCTTTTTTGTAGGCTTCCTCCTTGCTGATGTTTTGGTGTTTGATGATAGGTTCAGCGATCTGCTTGCCGATTTTTTGAGTCGGGTTCAAAGAAGTCATCGGATCTTGGAAAATCATCGCGATTTCCGAACCGCGGATCTTCTGCATTTCTTTTTCGGTTTTGTGCACTAAATCTTCGCCTTTGAATAAAATCTCTCCGTGTTCAATATTGGCGTTGTTTGCCAACAGACGCATGATGCTGCGGCTAGTCACTGACTTACCAGAGCCGGATTCACCAACGATGGCTAATGTTTCACCTGGCTTCAGGTCAAAACTGACGCCACGGATCGCTTTTACTTTACCTGCATAGGTATCAAAAGTAATTTGTAGGTCTTTTACTTCCAATATATTTTCCATCTGGTTACCTCCTAATCTCTCATTTTTGGATCGAACGCGTCACGAAGTCCATCAGCCAATAAGTTGAAGCAGATCATGATGACGCTCATGATGCCGGCTGGATACCACATAAGATGCGGCAAGAAACGGAATGTCTTGTAGCCATCGTTGATCAATGTACCAAGCGATGCATTCGGAGCAGGAATACCGATACCGATAAAGCTTAGGAATGCTTCGAAGAAGATTGCCGATGGAATCGAGAACATAACTTGAATGATGATGACACCAGCTAAGTTAGGCAAGATGTGTCTGAAGGCGATTTTCATCGGAGACTGCCCCAAAGTACGCGCAGCCAAGATGTATTCCTGGTTTTTCAGTTTCAGGGTTTGCGCTCGGACCACACGCGCCATCGAAAGCCATTCAGTCAAAGCCAGAGCAATGATGATGGAACTGATGCCGGGTTTCAAAACAAGCAGCATCAGAATAACGACCACCAAGTTCGGCACACCGGAAAGGATTTCCAGAATACGTTGCATGATATTGTCGACTCTTCCGCCCAACCAGCCGGATGTCAGACCATAAACAACTCCGAGTGTCAGATTGAATAAGGCTGCCATGAAAGCAATGAACAAGGACACGCGGGTACCGTAAAGGATCCGCGACAACAAATCGCGTCCCAGGCTATCCGTACCGAGATAGTAATAGACGTCCTCAGGAACATTGGATGCTTCATACTTATCGATGACAACGCCATTCTGTTTCACGGTTCCGTTCAGACCATTGATGTCGATGCCTGGAATCTTCGGTGGCATATTCGCGTACTGGACAGTCTGCGCATTCGGGTCATGCGGTGCGATGACAGGAGCTAAGAGACTGGACATGCTGATGATGATCAGGATGATCAGACTGACCATCGCAACTTTGTTTTTCTTCAGACGGCGCCAAGAGTCCGCCATAAAACTTAGGGAAGGCGCTGAGATCTTTTCTTTGTCTTGCATACTTGACTCGGAAGCCGATTCGAAAAGGTCTTTTGTAATCGTCGGCGTAGCTGCTGTATTGCGTAATTCATTTTCACTCATTCTTATTCCCCTCCTTCTGTAGCGACTCGGATACGAGGGTCGATAATACCGTAAAGGATGTCAACCAGCAAAATGACGATGACCAACATGGTCGAATACATCATAGTGACACCCATGATTGTCGGATAGTCATTTGTCAAAATGGATTTTACGAATTGCTCCCCTATACCCGGGATGGCAAAAATATTTTCGACAACCATCGAACCGGTCATCAAACCGACTGTCATCGGGCCGATGATGGTAACCAACGGAATCAGCGCATTACGGATACCGTGTTTGAATGCGACTTCCCAACGGCTCAGGCCTTTAGCCCGCGCGAGTTCAACGTAGTCGCTTCCCAATACATCGACCATTTCGGTCCGCATGAACCGGGCCGAATCGGCGAGCGGCGAAATGCTTAACGCGATCGTTGGCAGAATCGAAGAGCGGAAGCCCTCATTCCACAAAGCAATCGGCAACACTTTCAGCCATACCCCGAATACCAACTGTAAAATTACTGCAAAAACAAAGTTAGGGATCGAACGGCCGACGATGGCTGTCAAAGTGGCTACTGTATCCACCCAAGTACCCTGTCTCATCGCTGCGATCACACCCAGCACTATGCCGAGAATCGTCCCGATAATGACTGCCTGAAGCCCCAGTTGCATGGATGGGCCTATCCGGCTACTTAGCAAATCCGTGACCGGAGTATTATTGAACTGGAATGAAACACCCATGTCTCCGCGTACTAGTCCAAAAATGTAGACTGCGTATTGAACCAATATCGGTTTATTCAGTCCGTACTTCTCATTCATGATAAAAATTTGTTCCTCAGATAACTTATCTTGGTTACTGTATGGTGTACCCGGCAAAGCTTTCATCAGAAAAAAAGTTATCGATGCAATCAAAAACAACGTAATTGCCATATATAAAATACGCTTGCCGATGTACTTTGCATAACTTTTCATCGTTTGTCATCCTCCATTATTTAGTTATTTTGTAAATAGCACCTGATAGTATATCATATTTAAATATACAAAAAAGAAAATGAACACAAAATCAAATCATATTTTAATTGAGTTTTCTTTCTTTTTTTTGTACATTTAAAATTGAGAAAACAAAAAGGAGCCAAAATAGGTGAACTTCACAAAAAAAAACGTACTTGTTTCATTATTCATTTTTATTTGCGCATTGCTGTATCAACTGATTAAATACGGATTCTTAAGTTGGACCGAAACATCCAACATCCTGTTCATGATAGCGGGTATTTTGTTGATCATCGGTTTATCCGGTCTCGTGTTGGCTTCCGGAAGTTTTGACTTCTTTCACTACAGCGTCAGAAAAACGCTCCGAAGAGAACCTAAGGAGGATGGCTTTAGGGAACCATTGGATCCGCATGCACTATCATCTTCCGTCGGGAGAAGTTATCAAAATGTCCTGACTATCGGTATTTTGTTGTTGGGGATCAGCATCATCTGTCTCTGGGATTATATTTTATAAACAAAACATCCATCTGGCATGAATGTATGCCAGATGGATTTTTTATTGTCCTAATTAATCCACGTTCTGTGTTCCAGAATTTGAAGCCCATTTATATGAGTAATCAGCACCGACTAAGTGCTCGCCCAAATCTGTGACATACGGTTTTTGCAGAACTGCGTAAGAACGTTGATACAGAGGTGCGATACCCGCATCTTCCATCAAGATCTTTTCAGCAGCAAGCAGGCTAGCCCATCTTGCATCAAGGTCAGTCACGTTTGTGCGTGCTTCGTTGATCAAAGCATCGTATTCAGCGTTGGAGTAACCGGATTTGTTGTTGCCGTTATCTGTCTGGAACAATTCCAGGAAGTTGATCGGGTCAGCATAGTCAGCTCCCCATCCAGCTAATTCGATATCGTATTCGCCGGCAGTATCTGCTTCAAGACGGACTTTGAAAGGTACATTACGCAAGGTTACAGTCAAACCAGGCAGGTTCGTCTGTAATTGACTTTGCAGGAACTCGGAAGAACGTTTTGCATTTTCTGTATCATCGCTCAACAATTCCAAAGTGATGGATTCAACACCCAATTCAGCCAAGCCTTTTTCAAAGTAAGTTTTAGCTTCTTCAGCATTGAAAGTCAAAAGGTCGCCATTTTGTTCACGGTAGTCTTCGCCGGTTGAAGGATCCAAAGCAAGACCTTCAGGGACCAAGCCGTTAGCAGGAATGGAACCGTTCTGCAATACAACATCAGCGTATGCTTGCTTGTCGAAAGCCATTGCTAAAGCTTTACGGATGTTGGCGTTTTGTAATGGTGTGTTTTCTCTCTGTTGGTTGAATTTCAGATAGAATACAGAAGAAGTCGGCATTGTGTGCATTTCAGCATCGCCGGTTCTTTGCGCTACGTATTCACCAGTCAAGATCATGCGGTCGATTGCGTCTGTATCATACAGATTCAAAGCAGTGGAAGTTTCTTTGATTACTTCTACGTTGATTGCATCCAATTTTACAGCGTCTTTATCCCAATACTCAGCATTCGGTTCATAAGTCCATGATAAGCTCGCTGCATCCCAGTTAGCTAAGACAAATGGTCCGTTGTACAATAAAGCATCGCTGCTTAATGCGTATTGATCGCCTTGTTCTTCAACAAATGCTTGATTTTGAGGGAAGAACATAGCCAATGTCAATAGATCTTTGAAGTATGGCACCGGAGAAGTCAAGGTGATTTCCAATGTTTTTTCATCGATCGCTTTGACGCCTAATTCTTCAGGTGCAACTTCACCCGCCATGATTTCAGTTGCGTTAGCGATAACGCCGTCCATCATATAAGAATAAGAAGCAGCCGATGCAGGATCCACTAATTTACGCCATGAATAAACAAAGTCTTCTGCTTTTACGGGTTCGCCGTTTGACCAGTTTGCTTCATCACGGATAGTGAAAGTGTAGACCAAACCGTCTTCACTGACTGTAGGATCTTCTGCGGCGATACCTAATTCAACCGTTCCATCTAAACCTTGACGGTACAGACCTTCGTTTACGTTGCTTAAAGCGGTGAACGCAACTGTGTCAGTAGCCTGCACAGAATCCATTGTAGGGATTTCAGCGCTTTCAATCAGATTTAATACCTGATCACTGCCGCTCGCACCTGCAGATTCTGACGAATCAGCCGTGCTTCCCTCTCCGCCGCATGCAGCTAATACAAGTGCGGAGCTTAAAGATAATAACACTAAAGATGATAGTTTCTTGTTGCCCATATTTCTTTTCCCCCATTCCCTCTGTTTCTATAATTTCTATAGTAAGATTAATTATAGTTCTGACTGTTATTAAAATCAAGTTTGGGAATTTAATAAATTGATTAAAATTAAATGAATATATTAATATTTAATCCTATATTGTCTTTATATATCGATATTATTTGGATATTGAGAATCTGACACAGCATGTCAGAACATTCAAAAAAACTTGAAAGCGGAGTCAAACGTTGATAAAAAAGCAATCCAACGAGTTGAACATTTGTTTATTAAGAAACATTGATTTATTATGCGAATATTGATATATTTTCATTACAAAAGAATATTCGATCATTTTCACAGAAAATAAATACGCACCACTGTCTAAATGTCATTTAATTCCGATTTTTTTGCATACAATACGGTAGTCGTGTGAGCTTTCACCAAAATTTTTTCCATCAAGGCAAAATCAGCTTTTCGATCAAAAAAGACTTTATTATCCTCAACGAGGATGGCATATTTTCCCTTCTCGAACTCGAAACTCGTATCATTTCGGTTCGCATTGAAGACGACAATGTACTTTTTTTCTTCGTTTTCTAAGGAAAAAGCTACGATGTTGAAATTTTCACTTAGCGTCGTGAAATGGGCGTCGATTTCTTCGTGGGTATGCATCCGGAATAAGTAGTCACTTTTGCGCAGGGCGATCAGACCTTTGACATAGACCACCGATTCTTGGAAGGTCGTCAACCGTTCCCATTCAAATTGATTGATTTCGTCGGGTGACTTGTAGCTGTTGGCATCCCCTTCCTTTGTCCTCAAAAATTCCTGGCCACCATGGATAAAAGGAACCCCCTGCGACAGCAAGACGATGCTTGTTGCCAGCGTATGCCTTTTTATGCGCACCTCTTCGCTGTCTTCCGGATTGGACCGCAACAGTTTGTCGTAGAGTGTCAGATTATCATGGGCTTCCACATATTGGATGACTTGTTCAGGATCGATATAACTGCTGTGGCTGGATAAATGCATAGCGCCTTTAATGTTCCGGAGCAGCAGATCCTCCTGGTAATTTTTGCCGCTGACGAAGCCCCTGTCCTTTTCGTCGCCATAATCGCTGCCTTTCAATGCTATCCGGATTGAATCGTTGAAATGGGCAATTCTCGGCATCGCTTGCGCATTTTTCTGGGAAGCTTTCAGATCTTCAGCTAGAGGCGTGCTCATTTCCCATCCCTCGCCGATAATGATGATGGACGGATCGATTTTATCCAACGCTTCCCTGATGGCATTCATCGTGACCGAGTCATGGATACCCATCAGATCGAAGCGGAATCCATCGAGATGATATTCCGTAGCCCAATACTTGACGCTGTCGATGATGTATTTGCGCATCATATGTCTTTCCGAGGCTGTATCATTTCCGACCCCGGTGCCATTCGCAAGCGAACCGTCCGCGGTGTAGCGGTAAAAGTAACCTGGGACCGTCCTTTCCAAGGCCTGATCTTTTGGATTGTAGACGTGGTTATAGACAACATCCATGATCACCCTCAATCCATTGTCGTGCAGCGTTTGGATCATTTGCTTCAATTCGATGATCCTGTTGAATGGATCAAAAGGATTGCTTGAGTAGGAACCTTCGGGCACATTATAGTTCAGCGGATCGTAGCCCCAATTGTATTGTGGCTGGGTCAGATTCGCCTCATCGACTGTGGCGTAATCGAACATCGGCAAAATTTGGACATGGGTGATGCCCAGATCAACCAGATAATCCAACCCGGTGCTTACCCCACTGGCGTTTTTAGTGTTTTTTTCAGTCAAACCAAGGAATTTCCCTTTTTTCTCTATCCCGCTCGACTCGGATATGGAAAAATCCCGGATATGCAGCTCATAGATAATCGCCTCTTCCGGAATGCCGAAGGCCGGCACCCGTACTCCCCAGCTGGCTGGATTCGTCCTGCGTAAGTCCGTTATAACCGATTTCGTGCCGTTCACCGTTGTGGCACGGGAATAAGGATCGACCGTGACGGATTCTCGGTTATTCAAAAAGAGGATTTTATAAACATAAATGGTTCCGTGCTGATCACCGGGCAGATAGGCCTCAAAAATCCCCTTGGGCTTCTGGACCATTGCAATTTTTTGGGAAGGCTTCCTGATGGAACCATCTGCGTACGTCCACACTTCCACCGATTTTGCTGTAGGGGTCCAAACCCTCAATAATGTGCCTTCTTTTTCGTATAGCGCTCCAAGTTCGCCGTCATAGGAGAAGTAGTTGTCAAAATCATCCGATCTGACGAACAGAAACATTTCCTTGTCGATCGTTTCCTTATCCCGTTTATCGCTGAAGAGCTTTTCCAAGTCGTAGCTCTCCAACCAACTCTGGAAATCCTCCACCATACCGCATCACCTCCCACATACAGTATACCAAGCAAAGATGTCTTCCTGTACCCAAAAAGCATCGCAAAGAGCGCAACCGGAAGATAAAAATCCGTTTACGCTCCGTAATGTTGTCAACTGACAATACTCACTCTTCATGTCAGAAATAATCTTTCTTTTTTAGCCAATAAACCGTAATGATGCAGATGAAAACGGTGATCAGGCTCGTGATGCCGAACGCCCATGGATGATTTTCGAAAGGCAAATCCACATTCATGCCCCAGAAGCCGGCAATGATGGTAGGGATCGTCAGAACGATTGTGATCGAAGTCAACACCTTCATGATATTGTTCAGATTGTTCGAGATGACACTGGAAAACACTTCGCTCAGTTGATCGATCATCTTACTCGATTCGGTGACCATCACTTCTGCTTGATTAGAGATATCGAGGATATCGTGAAGCAATTCCTGACTTTGAGCATCATCGCTCAAGGTTGCCTTGTGAATGGATTCCGTTATCAACGGATGATTTTTAGTGATGGACGTCTCAAAATACACCAGACTCTTATGGAGAGCTATCAGCTTATAAAAATATTCATTATGGGTAGCGCTCGTGATCTGTATCTGCAGATCTTCGATGGTGCTATCGATTTCCCTCAGGTGATGAACGAAACTCTTCGTCAGTTCCCATAATATGTATAAAATAATGTGATGCTGGGTTGTCGCCGGCTCATTTTTGAAGGATTCATTTTTCATGATGCGCTTCAAAAAGGATGGGGTTTCTTTGCAGACAGTGATCAAGGTTTTATTGATCGTTATGATTGATAAGGGATATGTGTGATATTCGGTATACTTTTCCTGCACTGAGCGCATTTTAGGGAAAAGTACGATCAGGAGGTTAATATCTACCCCAGCACTATTTTTAACTTTCTCCTGGCGCGGGACCTCATATTCGTCCAGTGAGTCCATGATGTAGTCCCGTGGGATGCCGAAAATGGCCGCCAGATTGTCGACATCTTCACTGCTCGGATTTTCTACATGAATCCAATCCGCCGTTTTCCAGTTCTTCGTCTGCGTGTATACCCCTTTATCCGATAAATTGAATGATTTCATGCGAATCCACCTCTGAAATGTTTTAATCAAAATGTACTTTCCTTAAGATAAGCATAACTTATTTTTTTCAAAAGGAAAGCAATAACCCATTTCAGGGGTTGCCGCAGAAAACTGCCATTTAGATGTCAACAATAAATTCTTCCATAGTATAGGCCATTTCGATATAAGGATCATCCGTGTACCAATGCCGCGCGTTGCCAAGGCACGCGCAATAAAAAGTCGTCTTTTTTTCATACAGCATTTTCCGAAAATGGACATGCCCCATGATGCTGTGCACAATCGGATAGCGATCATATAGTTCCATATAGCTTTTGTTGCCAAGGAAAGCATTGTAATAATCATAGACCGGATGCGGGAGCGGGATGACGAATTGAGGATGCGTCACAACATGCGTCATCATGATTATTTTCCTGGAACTGACTTCTTTCAGGTCGTTTTCCAACT
This sequence comes from Trichococcus sp., assembly GCF_055118575.1. Classification (NCBI taxonomy): domain Bacteria; kingdom Bacillati; phylum Bacillota; class Bacilli; order Lactobacillales; family Carnobacteriaceae; genus Trichococcus; species Trichococcus sp. Next base: position 34,731 of record NZ_JBSQPW010000009.1, read on the forward strand.
CCGCCTGCATCGCTGCAGCTACAGTGAGGTCATCCTTTTGCCAATGCACATACTGGCGGTCATTCCAACCGCCGACTTTCAGCTTTTTCCGGGATAACTCTTCTATTGTATAACCGTCACTGGCGAACCCATAATCATACCACCCCGGATTCCCCACCACTGCCCAATCTTTCCCGATCAGAAACGGATTCCCGACTGGATTTTCGTCTCGCGCCTTGAACAGCTGATAGATGCGCTCCGTATCCTCTTCGCGGTTGCGGATGGACCAAAAATCATGGTTTCCAGGTACGAACTGGATTTTCGAAACGTTATGATTTCGCATACGATCCAAGAAAGCAAAGGTATCGTGGTAATCGGAAGAGACATCCCCCGCCAACAACAGCAGGTCGATTTCCTGATTATAGAGCAGCTCTGCCAAAAGGTGATCATAAGTCTGACCGGGCGCCAACTTTTTCGCGTTCGAGTCGATATGCAGATCCGACATTACTCCAACTTTCACGTCCTCACCTCCCTTCATTACCTCAAAATTGATGTGAAAAAAGCAGAGATGCATATCAGATCAACTGAGTTGCAGCTCCGCCATTTTTGCAGTAATTATTTTGAGAATGCTTCCGTCAATGGGGGCACTACTTGTTTTTTGCGTGAAACCACACCTGGAAGCAAGGCAATATTCTCGCTTATTGTAACTCCGAATGCAGACGCGACGGTGTCCAAATGGGAGCCAACAGCCAGTAAAGCAGAATCGCTATCGATTATGTTTGTGATTACCAACAAGAATACATCATACCCGTGCGAACCGTTTTCTGCTTCCATAGCGGAAACCAGCTCCGTTTGTCTTTTCAGTACATCCTGCACGTCAACTGTGTTGACCTGGGCGATGCGCACGTTTTTGTCGCCCATCGGGAATGATTTTGCATCCAAAGTCAACAATTCCGCAATCGACTTGTCATCCAAGTTCGTTCCGGCTTTCAGCATTGCAAGACCGTATTCATTCAAAGAAACACCGGCAATTTCCGTCAATGCCGCTGCCGCTTCTTCATCTTCCGGCGTGCAGGTCGGGGATTTGAATAACAAAGTATCGGAAATGATGGCAGAAAGCATCAAACCGGCGATATCGGCAGGGATTGCGATGTTCTTTTCCTTGAACATTTTATAAAGGATTGTATTTGTGCATCCCACGGGCTCTGCACGATAATACAAAGGGTTAGCCGTTTCGAAGTTCGCGATGCGGTGGTGATCCACTACTGCGTAAACTTCCACATCTTTGATATCGCGGACGCTTTGTTGCGCTTCATTATGGTCGACCAAAGCTACCGTATCCGTTTCGTTTGCTGCTGTCTCGATGACGCGCGGAGTCTCTGTCTTGAATTGATTCAAAGCGTAGGCTGTTTCTTCGCTCGGCAAACCAAGCGCCACTGCCTCGGCTTCGATTCCATTTTGATTCAGATAGTAGGCATATGCGATAGCGGATGTGATCGCATCCGTATCCGGATTTTGGTGTCCAAAAACTAACAGTTTGTTCATTCAATTCACTCTCTCTTCCATTGTCTTAATTTATCATAATAAAAAAGGAAGAAAAGAGCAATGGGAATTCTCTTTTCTTCCTTGAAAAACAGTATTCTTTTTACAGATCCAAATAGCCTTTATAGTCTTCCGTATGCAAAAGTTTTCTGGCGTTTTCGACTCGCTCTGCGGTAGGCGGATCGATTCCCTCCAACTGATAAGGGATGCCCAAGCTTTCCCATTTGTAGACGCCCATTTTATGGTAAGGCAGAATTTCGACTTTGACGATGTTCTTTAATGTTTTCAGGAACTCGTCCAAGCGGATCAGGAATGCATCGTAATCAGTACGTTCCGGTATCAGGACATGGCGAATCCAGACCGGCTGGTTGATATCCGACAGGTATTTCGCCAATGCGATGATGCTTTCGTTCGGCCACATGGTCAATTCTTTGTGTTTTTGGGTGTCGATGTGTTTGATGTCCAACAGAATCAAATCAGTCACTTCCAACAGCTTCTTGAACTGGCTGAAGAAAGGTTCATCATAGGTGAATGGCAAGCCGCAAGTGTCAAGTGTAGTATGTACGCCCTGTGCCTTGGCCTTTGTGAACAAATCAATCAAAAAATCGATCTGTAGCAACGGTTCGCCGCCGCTAACAGTAATGCCGCCCTTTTGCCCCCAGAACGGCTTGTATTGCAGTGCCATCTCAAGCAATTCATCGCTTGTCATCTCATTGCCGCCGCCGATGTTCCAAGTGTCCGGGTTGTGGCAGAATTGGCAACGCATGCGGCAGCCCTGCATAAATATAATAAAACGGATTCCGGGTCCATCAACGGAACCGAAACTCTCTGTTGAATGCACAAATCCTTTTAAGGGTTCAGTCATTTCAAAAAACTCCTCTGTCATTTATTTCTTACTTTCATTGTATCTCGCATAAGGAATAATTCCTATCGAAAAGAGCGAGTTTTCGCTCCCTTTGATAGAAAACGGATGAATCAAATGATCCATCCGTTAAATTTTATACGATTAACATGCTAGCTGAAGCAACTTACATCATTTCGTGCATTGTGCGGTTGATTACGTCCAATTGTTGTTCGCGAGTCAATTTGATGAAGTTAACAGCATATCCGGAAACACGGATCGTCAGTTGTGGATAGTTTTCTGGGTGATCCATAGCGTCAAGCAATGTTTCACGGTTGAATACGTTGACGTTCAAGTGGTGGCCGCCTTTAGCGATGTATCCATCCATCATAGCTGTCAAATTCTCTTTTTGTACTTCTTCTTCACGTCCCAAAGCTTTAGGGATGATTGAGAATGTATTTGAGATACCATCCAATGAATATTTGTAAGGAATCTTAGCTACTGATGACAAGCTTGCCAAAGCGCCGTGTGTGTCTCTTCCGTGCATTGGGTTAGCACCAGGAGCGAATGGTTCGCCGGCTTTACGTCCATCTGGCGTGCTACCTGTTTTCTTACCGTAGACCACGTTTGAAGTGATTGTAAGGATGGAAGTTGTCGGGATAGAGTTGCGGTATGTTTGGTGTTTCTTAACTTTGCCCATGTATTGTTTCAACAAGTCGATACCGATTTGGTCAGCACGGTCATCATTGTTACCATATTTAGGGAAGTCGCCTTCGATTTCGAAGTCAACAGCAATGCCGTTTTCGTCGCGGATAGGCTTAACTTTCGCGTATTTGATAGCTGAAAGTGAATCGATTGTAACTGAGAAGCCAGCGACACCAGTCGCCAATGTGCGGACAACATGTGTGTCATGTAAAGCCATTTCCAAAGACTCGTATGAATATTTGTCATGCATGTAGTGGATGACGTTCAATGTATTTACATACAAAGCTACGATCCAATCCATCATAACGTCGAATTTCTCCATTACTTCATCGTAATCAAGGTATTCTGAAGTGATTGGTTGCAATTTAGGGCCGACTTGTTTTTTCTTCGTTTCGTCTATCCCGCCGTTGATTGCGTAAAGCAATGTTTTGGCCAAGTTAGCGCGCGCTCCGAAGAATTGCATTTGTTTCCCGATTCTCATCGCGGATACGCAGCAAGCAATTCCGTAATCATCGCCCCACTCAATGCTCATGATGTCATCATTTTCGTATTGGATAGCGCTTGTTTCGATGGACATTTTAGCACAATATTTTTTGAATCCTTCAGGCAATTTAGTGGACCAAAGGACTGTCAAGTTAGGTTCTGGAGCAGCTCCCAAGTTAGTCAATGTGTTCAAGAAACGGAAACTTGATTTTGTTACCATTGAACGGCCATCGTGTGCCATACCAGCGATAGATTCAGTAACCCATTGAGGATCTCCTGAATACAATTCTTGGTATTCCGGCGTACGTGCAAATTTGATCATACGCAATTTCATTACGAAGTGGTCAACAATTTCTTGTGCTTCTTCTTCCGTCAAGACGCCGTTGTCCAAGTCGCGTTGGATGTAGATATCCAAGAAAGTTGAAGTACGTCCCAATGACATTGCAGCACCGTTTTGTTGTTTAACAGCTGCCAAGTAACCAAAATACAACCATTGGAAAGCTTCTTTAGCGTTAGATGCTGGTTTGGAAATATCGAATCCGTAGATGTTGCCTAATTCTTTCAATTCTTTCAATGCGCGGTATTGTTCGCTGAATTCTTCTCTCAAGCGGATGATTTCTTCCGTCATCGTGCCGTCGCCGATTTTAGCGAATTCTTTCAATTTGTCCTGCATCAGATAGTCCACACCGTATAAAGCTACACGACGGTAATCGCCGATGATGCGTCCGCGGCCGTATGCATCCGGAAGGCCAGTGATGACACCGGTTGTTCTTGCTGCACGCATTTCTGGTGTATAGGCATCGAATACGCCTTGGTTATGTGTTTTTCTGTAATCGCGGAAAATCATGGAAATTTCTGGATCAACTTTATAGCCAGCTTCTTCACAAGCCTGTTCGCTCATGCGGATACCGCCGAAAGGCATCAAGCTACGTTTTAGTGGTTTTTCAGTTTGGAAACCGACAATCTGCTCTTTATCTTTGTTCAAGTAGCCCGCTTCATGTGAAGTGATCGTAGATACAACTTTTGTATCCATGTCCAACACGCCGCCCGCTTCTCTTTCTTGTTTAGTAAGATCCATAACTTGATCCCACAATTGAGTAGTTGTTTCAGTAGGACCAGCTAAGAAGCTTTCGTCGCCTGTGTATTCAGAGAAGTTGTTCATGATGAAGTCTCTTACATCGACTTCTTCTTTCCAAGTTTTTCCTTTAAAACCTTGCCATTGTTCCATTATATATTCCTCCTAAAAGTGCTTTCACATTGTGATATGTGTAACAGGTTTCTACATAAACATTATAACACGTACAAACGAAAGTGCAACAACTATCAATCTTTTTTTTGGACTTTTTGTAACTTATTCAAAATCCATTGAAAAACGTTGATATACAGGCTTTTTAAATTCATGAAACACGAACGCAACTTCCAATCAGTTAGTGAAAGCTTTATTTTTCCGAAAAAACTGTTTCATAAAAAAACGGAAACTGTATCACTACACAGTTTCCGTCTTGTTTTTTTGTTTATAACAGTTAATTAGAAAATTCTAATTTGTGAAAAATCAAACTCTTTTTCGATATCCAACACTTCACCATCGGTCTTCTCGTTGATTGCGAAACTGCCGTTTGAATATCTAGGGCTGAAAGGAGTTTCTTTGCTTTCCGCCACTAGATCCTTGCCTGCCGTCGTAACGATAGCATAGCGACTAGGCACCGATAGATCGCAATCCATAAAGACGATGCGATGCGGCTTGGCCTTCAATTCCTTCAGGAGCATCAATCCCCGTTTTGCCCTGCCCAAAATCGGGACTTCTCCTGATTTGAATTTTTTGATATTCCCTCTTTGCGTGATCACAATAATCGGGAATTCCTCATCCGCTTCTCTAAAGGCGGCACCCCCGACAACGAAGTCACCGTCCTTCAGATTGATGGATTTGACCCCACTAGCGCGCGTTCCGATGATACCTACTTCATTCACAGCGTAACGCAGGCTGAATCCAAAATGGGTCACAAGCAGGACGTCGTAATTTTGTTTATCTTCCAAGCGTTGGATGGAAACAATCGCATCCGTCTCGCTCTTCATCTTCATGGCGATTGCTTTTTTGTTTCTGTAACCACGGAAAGTCCGGAAATCGCTCATCAATGTCTGTTTGATGTAGCCTTCTTTTGATATGAATAGGATTTTCCCGGTTGGCTCGCTGTTGTTCGGGATAATTTCAACTCGGATGATTTTCTCTTCGGGAGCGAAAGGAATGTTCTGCGAGATATGATGACCAGTATCTTTCCATTTCAATTCCGGTAACTCGTGCACCGGGAAATGAAGGTAGTCTCCCTTGCTGGTGAACATCACAATCGCATCAAGTGTCGATGCTTTCCCGACAAAAAGAGGCTTATCTCCTTCACGTAATCCGACTTCTTCTATCGTCGAGGCTCCAAAAGAGCGAAGGCTGGTGCGCTTGTAATAGCCCTCTTTTGTGATCACGACAACGACTTCTTCTACCGGAACGAGAACTTCCGTATCGATTTTGATTTCCTCGATTTCATGCTGGATCGTGGTCCGACGAGGATTTGCGTATTGTTTTTTGACTGCGGAGAGTTCCGTCTTCATCACAGCGTACAACGTTTTTTCCTGTTTCAGGATTTCGTGGTAAGTCGCAATCTGCTCGTTCAGTTCCAATTTTTCGTTCTGAAGGGCGGTGATATCCGTATTGGATAACCGGTACAACTGCAAGGACACGATGGCTTCCGCCTGCGGTTCCGAAAAAGCATACTGCTTCATCAGATTCTGCTTTGAGTCCTTTTTATCTTTGCTGTCACGGATCAGTTGGATGACTTCATCAAGAATCGAGATGACTCTGATCAATGCATCCACGATATGTAGGCGCGTCTCCGCTTTCTTCAGGCTGTACTTCGTCCGGCGGGTAATGACGACTTTTTGGTGTCGGATATAAGCCTTCAGAATTTGGTGCAAGCCGACCTGCATCGGACGGCGTTCATCGATTGCGACCATATTGAAGTTATAGTTCACTTGCAGATCCGTATTTTTGAGCAGATAGTTGAGGATCCCTTCCGCGTTTGCTTCTTTTTTAAGTTCGACGACGATCTGCAGCCCGCTCCGGTCTGATTCGTCCCGCACTTCAGCGATCCCTTCGATTTTGCGGTTGATGCGTATTTCATCCATCCGCTTCACTAGCGTCGCTTTGTTGACATCATAAGGGATTTCCGAAATGACGATCTGCTGTTTACCGCCACGGATGTTCTCGATTGTAGTACGCGAGCGTACTACAACTTTGCCTTTGCCGGTTCTGTAGGCATCCTTCAAGCCATCCAAACCCTGGATGATCGCACCAGTAGGGAAATCGGGCCCTTTTACATATTTCATGAGCGCTTTGAGCTCAGCGTCTGGGTGATCAATCAGATGCAAGGTTGCATCGATGACCTCGCCTAGATTATGCGGCGGAATATCGGTCGCGTAGCCGGCTGAAATGCCGGTGGCGCCATTCACCAAAAGGTTCGGATATCGAGCCGGAAGCACAGTCGGCTCCTGATCGGTATCGTCGAAGTTGAGCACAAAGTCTACTGTTTCCTTGTCGATGTCGCGCAACAGTTCTGCCGATATTTTCGAAAGTCTGGCTTCGGTGTACCGCATCGCAGCAGCAGAGTCTCCATCCATGCTCCCGTTGTTTCCGTGCATTTCGACCAATACTTCACGCATTTTCCAGTCTTGGCTTAATCGGACCATCGCTTCATAGACACTGGAATCCCCATGCGGGTGATAATTACCGATTACATTCCCGACTGTTTTTGCCGACTTGCGGAAGCCTTTGTCCGAAGTGTTTCCAGCAACATCCATCGCGAACAGGATCCGTCTCTGAACAGGTTTCAGCCCATCGCGGATATCCGGCAAAGCACGATCCTGGATGATGTATTTCGAGTATCTCCCGAAGCGGTCCCCCATTACGTTTTCAAGCATCAGCTCTTTTATCTCCAGATTGTCCACTATAGTTCACCACTTTCAAAATCTAACGAAATTTGTTCCATATCATCGGAAATCTGTTGGTCCGAAGTTTCCTTCTTCACTTTCTCCTCCAGATGAGTCTGCCCGTTATCGGAAATCGGGGCCATGTCTTGCTCCAGGATGCTCTTATCATCAGCCATCGAAAATTCGACGTGCTTCTCGATCCATTTTCTTCGCGGTTCAACTTTATTGCCCATCAGCGTCGTCACCCGGCGCTCTGCTTGAGCTTTGTCATCGATGAGCACCCGGATCAACGTTCTGGTTTCAGGATCCATTGTGGTATCCCACAACTGATCTGCGTTCATTTCCCCAAGTCCTTTATAACGCTGCAAAATATAGCCTTTACCGATGATGTCGATTTTTTCCTGCAGTTCCTTTTCGGTCCATGCGTACTCGATTTTTTCATTTTTGCCGAAGCCCTTGGATACTTTGTAGAGAGGCGGTTGCGCCAAATAGATTTTCCCTGCTTCCAGCAAAGGCTTCATATAGCGATAAAAGAAAGTCAGCAACAGGATCTGGATATGCGCACCATCCGTGTCCGCATCTGTCATGATGATGATTTTGTCATAATTGCAATCCTCGATTTCGAAATCCGCACCAACACCTGCACCGACCGTGTAGATAATCGTGTTGATCTCCTCGTTTTTAAGGATATCCTGCATGCTCGCGCGTTCCGTGTTGATGACTTTTCCGCGCAATGGGAGTATCGCCTGAAACTTGCGGTCGCGGCCTTGTTTTGCGGATCCGCCGGCGGAGTCCCCCTCGACCAGATACAATTCATTCTTTTTCGGGTTTTTACTCTGCGCAGGCGTCAACTTGCCAGACAACAGTGATTCATTTTTTTGCCGTTTTTTTCCGTTGCGCGTTTCCTCACGGGCTTTGCGCGCCGCATTCCGGGCTTCTCTGGCTTTCAGGGATTTTCTGGCAAGCATTTGGGCGGTTTCGCCATTTTCGATCAGATAGATGCTCAGTTTTTCGCTGATCAGTCCATCCACGGCTGCCCTCGCTTGCGGTGTGCCCAGTTTTTCTTTCGTCTGGCCTTCGAATTGGAGCAGGTTCTCCGGTACGCGCAGGGACAATACCGCCGAGAGGCCTTCACGCACATCGCTGCCCTCGAGATTTTTTTCCTTCTCTTTGATCAGGTTCATCTTACGGGCGTATTCATTGAAGGCTTTTGTGATAGCTGTCTTGGCGCCGGTTTCGTGTGTGCCGCCATCCTTGGTCCGGACGTTGTTGACGAACGAAAGGATCGTCTCCGAATAGCCGTCGTTGTACTGAAAGGAGAACTCGATTTCGATTCCATCGGCTTCCCCGCTGAAATACACCACATCGTGCAATGTGTCCTTTTCTTCATTTAGGTAAGCAACGAATTCCTTGATTCCTTCCTCAAAGAAAAAAGTATCGCTTTGTCCAGTGCGCTCATCTTTCAGCGTGATGGTTAAGCCTTTCAACAAAAAGGCTGACTCGCGGAACCGTTCCGCCAGAACATCGTATGACAGTTGCGCAGTTCCAAAAATTTCCTTGTCCGGTAAAAAATGAATCAAAGAACCGGATCCTTTAACGGCACTTTTGGCTTTGCTCAATTTGCTGGCGGGTTTTCCGCCATCCTTGAATTTCATTGTATAGACTGTGCTTTCGCGGATGACCGACACTTCCAGCCACTTGGACAAGGCATTCACGACGCTTGCGCCTACCCCGTGCAGGCCGCCTGACGTTTTGTATCCGCCTTGACCGAACTTACCGCCAGCATGGAGCACGGTGAAAATGACTTGGATGGTGGGAACCCCTGAAGCATGCAAACCAGTCGGCATGCCACGGCCGTTATCCTTCACGCTGATGCTTTGGTCTTCATGGATTGTGATCTCAATCTGATCGGCAAAGCCCGATAAGGCTTCGTCGACCGCATTGTCGACTATTTCATATACTAAATGATGCAACCCGCGCGCATCAGTCGAACCGATATACATCCCGGGACGTTTCCTGACTGCTTCAAGGCCTTCCAACACTTGAATGGAGTCATCATTGTATTTATTCTCTTTATTTTGTGCCATAAAAAAACTCCTTCATATCTGTTCTGAACCGAACATCTATTCTATCATACTGTATAACTTTCACTTTGAAAAGTATAAAAAATGAGGCGGAATTCTGCCTCCTATAGGAAAAATGCGGATTAAATGGTAAAATGAACTGGAATTGTTTTATATTGGAGTATCAACTTAGGAGTGAAGTGAGAATGACAGCAATCGTCATCGTCCTGGCCTATCTTTTGGGATCCATCCCTTCAGGCATTTGGATCGGAAAATATTTTTATCATACAGACATTCGCAAATACGGTAGTGGGAACAGCGGGACAACGAATACTTTCCGCGTGTTAGGAAAAAAAGCCGGGATTATCGTCCTGATCATGGACATGCTGAAAGGCTCCCTTGCAACCCTATTGCCGATTTGGCTGGGAGTCGCTATCCACCCCTTGTTGGCCGGGGTTGTTGCAGCATTAGGGCATACTTATCCCCTATTCGCAGGATTCAAGGGCGGCAAGGCCGTTGCCACAAGCGCAGGTATCCTCTTGGCCTACAACCCGCTTTTTTTCGGGGAAGCCATTGTCGCTTTCATCATCTACTTGTACTTTTCCAGAATGGTCAGTTTATCCAGCATCCTGGCCTGCTTTACAGCGGTCGCACTTTCCTTCTTCTTTAAGGATTGGCCGTTGACGTTCGTCACGATCCTTTTGACGATTTTCATCATCTATCGCCATCGATCCAATATTTACCGGATCAGAAACGGCACGGAAAGCAAAGTGCCTTTCGGCTACAAATCAAAGAGTGCTCAAGAAAAATAACAGAATAAAGCGGGGCCGTAAATCGTTGCTGATTTACGGCCCCGCTTTTCTTACTACCAAAGGTGCACATGCGCTTTTTGGTTTACCTGATCAACAGCAATCTAGAAGAACGCAATCCGATGGACATAATACCGTTTGTTTCCGGGTTCAAGCGATTGGATGGCTGTTTTCCGTTCCAGTTCCCCGTCCGAATCCGACCGGTCGGCAAGTCCACACCAAGGTTCCAGACAAACATATGTGGCATCATCCTGTGGCTTTGTCCAAATGCCTAAGTAGTCGAAATCTTCATAGGACATCGTGACTCCGTGTTCACCCTTATCGGATGCCAGCGTGACAGTGGTCGGTTCCGGCGTCTTGAAAATAATGGCATCATTCAAGAAGAGGTCCCGTTGCAAAGGAAATTTGTTCTGGTCCACAACAGCCGTTCTGTCCGCTGCGAGGTATGGGCCCTCCAGAAAAAGGCGATCGCGGGAAGTTTCAGGAGTCATCTTGATATAGTAGTCCTCGAATGTTTCGCCTTCCGTCAACGGCACATTGAAGCCTGGGTGTCCGCCGATCGAGAAATACATCTTGTTTGTATCCAGGTTCTTCACCCTGTAGCTGACCGCCAGTTGATTTTCGAACAATTGATAGGTCAATTGCAGTTCAAACAAAAAGGGATAAACAGCTTTGAAATCACCATTCGGTGCAAGGATAAACGTAATACTGTCGGACAAACGCTCATGCACAGAAAATTTTGAGTCACGCGCAAATCCATGTTGCCCCATCGTGTAGGTATTGCCGTTATGTCGATAGGAGTCATCCTTCAGGCGTCCTACGAAAGGAAACAGGATAGGTGCATGCCTATTCCAAACTTTTTCATCTGCCTGCCAAATATATTCGATGCCGGTTTTCTTTGCGATTACACTGGTGATTTCTGCACCTTTGTCTTTCACGGTTACCGTAAGATGCTGATTTTCGATTACAAACTCCATTACATTTCCCCCTCGTTTGGCTTTACACTATTTTCCTTACTGATCATTTTTTTGATACAAAGCCTTTTTTAAAGCATCAAGCAATTCTGCGGAAACGACTCTGATGAACGTCCCCTTCATGCCTAGCGATCTCGTCTCGAGAATACCTGCTGATTCCAGTTTCCTTAAGGCATTCACAATAACGGAGCGCGTTATATTTTTTTCTGCCGCAATTCTTGATGCGGTGATGCGTTCTTCCAAGGATGGAAAAGTCTCAAAAATCGCTTTGACCGCCTCCAGTTCACTGAAAGACAACGATTTTACGGCGATTTGGATCAGAGTGGTCACACGTGTTGCCTCTTCCATGCGCAAATTGATGGTATGCAGTAGCTCAATACCGATAACTGTGGCACCATGCTCGGCAAGAATCAAGTCACTGCTGTCAAAGGCTGGAAACATCCTTGCCAAAATCAAACTTCCCAAACGCTTGCCGGAAGCAAAAATCGGAACGACTGTTGTGACACCCATAATGAACAAATCCCTGCTCTCGATCGGAAAAGCTGTGAAATCCGATTCAATTCCAATGTTCGCGGTCGTCTGAATCAAGGCAGACAAATTTTGAGCATAATGCTCCGGAAACTTTTTGTCCTCCAGCATTTGTTTGATGCGGGCATTATTGATGTCCGTCGCCTCGCTGTAGCCTAAAAGATTGCCTGACAGATCAATCAAATACGTGTTGGCCATCAAAATATCACCGAGCACGCTTGCCATTTCCGTAAAGGGCAAGTCCGTCGCTTCGTCGCTGACAGCAACGAAGCCCCCTTCTTTTTGCAGCATGTAGTTGATCCTTCTCAACTTTTCTAATAATTCGTCCATATTTCCCCCCATACGATTATCCATCAGAAAATATCCGCAAGGTTTATCCAGCCTAAAGGGGATTTTTTATGCTTAGAGGATATATCTTCTTAAATCTTTATTCTCTACAATTTTCTCAAGTTTTTCGTCCACATAATGTTCCGTTATCGTGATTTCTGTACCCGGTATTTCGGAAGCCTCAAACAACAGATCCTCCAGTAATTTTTCCATGATTGTATGCAATCTTCTGGCACCGATATTATCGGTTTCCTGATTGACTTCAGTCGCGATGACGGCCATTTTCCGGATGGCTTCCTGAGTAAAAGTGATGTTGACGTCCTCCGTTGCCAGCAGTGCGGTGTATTGCTTCAGCATCGCGTTGTTGGGCTCGGTAAGAATCCGGACGAAGTCATCTTCCGTTAGGTCATTCAATTCGACCCGGATTGGGAAACGGCCTTGCAGTTCCGGAATCAGATCGCTTGGTTTGGAAACGTGGAATGCGCCGGAGGCAATGAAGAGGATGTGGTCCGTTTGGATCGCCCCATACTTAGTGGACACTTGGCTTCCTTCGACGATCGGAAGGATATCACGTTGCACACCCTCACGCGACACTTCGCCTGAGTTTTGCGATTTGGAAGTGATTTTATCGATTTCATCTATGAAAATGATGCCGTTGGTTTCGGCCAGCTTCAAAGCTTCTTGTGAGATATCATCCTTATTGACCAGTTTGTCGGTCTCTTCTTGCACGAGCACTTGGATGGCATCTTCAACCAGAAGCGTTCGTTGGATCTTCTTTTTGGGCGTCATGGATTCAAAAGCTGACTGAAGCATCATCATTTGCTCGTTGTTCCCGCCGGCGCCTAATGGATTGGCTTGTTTTTCCTCAACCTTAATCGAGACTTCACGCTTATTCAGAAGGCCTTTGCGCAATTGCTCGATGATTTCCGCTCTGCTCTTGGCGATTTCGGCAGTCACTTCTTCGGCGGCTTCCTCCTGGTCTTCCGGAAGGGGCATCCCCAGGTTTTTGAACATGTTTAGCCAATCATTCATGCCTTCCTGTTTGGGCTTCGCCTTTTTGATTCCCGGCTTCATGACTTTGGCCAGCCGTTCCAAAGCAGCTTCGTAAGCTTTGGAATACACATCGCCGCGTTTTTGCTTTTCGACAATCTGGATGGCGTTCTCCATCAGATCGCGGACCATCGATTCGACGTCACGGCCAACATAGCCGACCTCCGTGAATTTGGTGGCCTCGACCTTAACGAAGGGCGCTTCTACCAGCAGCGCCAAGCGTCTTGCCAGCTCAGTTTTCCCTACTCCGGTCGGGCCGATCATCAGAATGTTTTTCGGAGTTACTTCTTTTTGCATGTCAGCATCTAATTTTTGTCTCCTGTAGCGATTCCGCAGAGCGACAGCAATCGCTTTTTTTGCCGCATCCTGGCCGATGATATAACGGTCGAGCTCTTTAACGATTTCTCTGGGTGTTCTGTTTTGCTGTTCCTTCATTATAGTAGCCACCTATCTAAAATTCTTCAACGATGATGTTGTCGTTAGTAAATACGCAGATTTCTGAAGCAATCTTGAGACTTTCATAGGCAATCTCCTTTGCGGTGAGATCAGAGCCTCTTCTTTTCAGGGCTCTCGCAGCCGCTAAGGCGTAATTCCCGCCCGAGCCGATCGTCAGGATTCCATCATCCGGTTCGATGACCTCTCCACTTCCGGAAACAAGCAGCATCTGCTCCTTGTTCATGACGATCAGCAGCGCCTCAAGCTTCTGAAGTGCGCGATCGCCTCGCCATTCCTTTGCCACCTCGATGGAGGCGCGCAGCAGATTCCCTTTGTATTGATTGAGCTTCTCTTCAAATTTGTCCTCCAGGGTGAACGCGTCCGCTACACCACCAGCGAAACCGACGATGACTTCATCATGGTAAATGCGTTTGATTTTTTTTGCGGTCCCTTTCATGATTACGGATTCGCCCATCGTCACTTGGCCGTCCCCCGCCATGGCTGAACGTCCGTTGTGCTGCACTGCACAGATTGTTGTCATTTGTTATTCCCCCTATTTCCTGCTGTCCCGTTTCGCCCGGGGATGGAATTGGTTGTAATTCCTTTGCAGGGCATCTTTCGTTACGTGTGTGTATATTTGCGTGGATGACAGGCTAGCATGTCCCAAAAGTTCCTGGACTGTCCGCATATCCGCACCGTTATTCAGCATATCGGTCGCAAATGTATGCCGCAGCATATGCGGATGCAACGTACCGGTCAATCCAGTTTTTTTCATGATCTGTTTCAGTATATATTCAATGCCGCCTGCCGTGAGCGGATCACCCAAGCGATTCACAAAGAGATAATCATGGCTCCGTTGATGCTTTGACATCAATTCCGATCGGGTCATTTCCAGATACTCCTGGATGGCTGCGGCGGCATAATGGCCAAACGGCACATACCGTTCTTTATTCCCTTTCCCGAAAACAAGAATGACGCCCAAGTCGAAGGAAATATCCTGCATCTTGATGTTCTTGCATTCGCTGACTCGGATTCCGGTCGCATACAACAATTCCACAAGCGCTCGGTTCCGGTAGTCCAATATTTCGGTCCCGTCTGCTGCACGCAATAATTTTTCCAGCTCTTCCTCGTAAAGGTACTGCGGCAGGCGCAATTGTTTTTTCTTGAAAGAGACGTAGGATAAAGGGTTTTCATCAAGAAGGTCATTACGGATCAGGAAGTGATAGAATCCCCTCAAGCTGGACAACGTGCGCGAAATCGTGTTTCGGCTCAGTTTTTGTTCGTCCAAAAAGCTCAAATACAGGCGGACATCATACAATTGTACCGCCATCAAGTCGCTGATTCCACTTTCCTCAAGAAATGATTCGAATTTTTTCAGGTCAAACAGATAGGCTTTGACCGTCTCCTCGGAATAGCGCCTCTCGATAGCCAAATAGTTTATGAAACGGTCGATTAATTCTTGATTAGACAAAAAAATCCCTCCAACATCTTATGACTAAATTTATCACAATGTTGGAGAGATTTCAATGTAGGCTGGCGAACTTAAATCGTTTGCACGAATTCGTCCAGAGCAGCCAACGCTTTATCGGCTATCATTTGGTTTTTGAGCTGTTTATCGCGGATTTTCTTGCCGCCTAACGGTTCGATGATGCCGAAGTTGGCATTCATCGGCTGGAAATGCTTGCTGTCTGTGTTCGTTATGTAGTGCGACATCGCACCGATCATCGTCTCTTTCGGAAAAACAACGCATTCCTTCCCGTTGGCCAGTCTCGCGGCGTTCAGGCCCGCCAACAAGCCGCTGGCGGCACTTTCGACGTATCCCTCAACACCGGTCATCTGGCCGGCGAAGAACAGATCATCACGTTTTTGGCTCTGGTAGGTTGAGCGCAGTATTTTCGGAGAGTTCAGGAACGTGTTCCGATGCATGACTCCGTAACGTACAATCTCAGCATTTTCCAAACCTGGGATCATTCGCAGGATCCGTTTCTGTTCTCCCCATTTCAGGTGAGTCTGGAAACCGACGATGTTGTATAAGGAGCCTGCGGCATTGTCCTGACGCAGCTGCACAACAGCGTAGGGAATCTTTCCGGTCTTCGGATCTTCCAGTCCGACCGGTTTCATCGGACCGAACAGCAGCGTTTTTTCGCCTCTGGAGGCCATCACTTCGAACGGCATGCAGCCATCGAAATATTTTTCCTCCTCGAATTCCTTCAAGGGGGCTACTTCAGCCGCCATCAGTTCACGATAGAAATTTTCGAATTCCGCTTTAGTCATTGGACAATTCAGGTAGGCGGCTTCGCCTTTGTCATAACGAGACTTCAGGTAAACTTTATCCATATTGATGCTGTCCTTTTCTAACACAGGTGCAGCGGCATCATAGAAATACAAACCTTCTGTTTCGATGAAGTTTTGGATCGATTGACTTAATGGCTCAGAAGTCAATGGGCCTGTTGCTACCACTGTGATCCCTTCAGGCAATTCCGTCAGTTCATCCAGATGGATCGTGATGTAGGGATGGTCTTCCACTGCTTTCGTAACAAATGCTGAAAAAGTATCACGGTCGACAGCCAAAGCCCCGCCTGCTGGAAGGGCGGTCGCATCGGCAGCTTTGATGATCAAGGAATTCAAATGACGCATTTCTTCCTTGATCAATCCAGCTGCGTTCGTGACTTGGTTTGCCCGCAGTGAATTGGTGCAGACCAATTCCGCGAAACCTGAAGTATGGTGGGCAGGCGTCATCTTTTTGGGCCGCATCTCATAAAGATCGACATGGATGCCCTGCTCCGCTATTTGGAAAGCCGCCTCGCTTCCGGCTAAGCCGGCTCCGATTACGGTAACTGTTTTCTTTGTCATAGTATGCCTCCATAACGTTATTTCTGTACGTCTTCCTCGTATTCACAATGACTGCATTTCACTTGAATGCCGCCTTTGACCTTCTTCTCGACAAGATAATGTTGACAGATCGGGCAGTCGCGGCCGATTGGCTTGTCCCAAGAAATGAATTCGCACTCTGGGTACTGATCGCAGCCATAGAAGATCCGGTTCTTCTTGGATTTCCGTTCGATGACCTCGCCTTTGTGGCAAACCGGGCAAGTCACATTGATTTTCTTCACGATCGGTTTCGTGTTCCGGCATTCCGGAAAGTTGCTGCACGCATAAAATTTTCCGAATCTGCCGATTTTGATGACCATCGGATGTCCGCATAATTCGCAATCGAATCCGGCGGGTTCATCTTTGATCTCGATTTTTTCGATTTCCACTTCTGCTTTCGACAGTTCGTCGGCGAATGGTTTATAGAAACGGTCGACTACTTTGACCCATTCCATCTTGCCCTCCTCGACACTATCAAGATCCTGCTCCATCTCGGCGGTGAAGGAAATATTCACGATATCCGGGAAATAGGTGGAGATCAACCCGTTTACGATTGTACCTAATTCAGTAGGCTCGAAACGTTTAGCCGTCACTTTTACGTAATAACGCTTCTGGATCGTTTCGATTGTCGGAGCGTAGGTAGAAGGTCTTCCGACACCGTTCTCCTCCAAAGCCTTGATGAGCGTCGCTTCCGAGTAGCGGGCCGGAGGTTGGGAGAAATGCTGATTCGGTTCAATGTCCTTCGAGAACACGGTATCGCCGACAGCCATTTCCGGCAAAAGATTATCTTTTTCTTTGGAATTGCCTTCCACGTAGACTTTGCGGTAACCGGCAAAGTTTTCTTTGGAACCTGTCGCCCGGAACATGACATCCTCGTGCTTGAGGTCTACTTTCATCGTATCGAAGACCGCCGGAGTCATCTGGCTCGCCAAAAAGCGCGCCCAGATCAGTTGATACAGTTTGAACTGGTCCTTCGTCAAGAAGGCTTCAATTTCGCTTGGGACCCTCAGAACACTGGAAGGACGGATGGCTTCATGGGCATCTTGGGCCGATTGTGACTTTTTGCTATCGCGCTGTTTTTCGATGGCATATTCCGGACCGTACGTGCCCGTGATGTATTCATGCGCTTCCTCTATCGAACCCGCTGACACACGTGTCGAATCCGTTCGCATATATGTGATCAATCCAACCGAGCCTTCTTTGCCGAGCGCAATCCCTTCATAGAGTTCTTGCGCAATCATCATCGTTTTCCGCGTACGGAAATTCAGTTTGTTTGCGGCTTCCTGTTGGAGACTGGAAGTCGTGAAAGGCTGAGCCGGGTTGCGTTTCTGCTGTTTCTTCGTCACATCACTGATCTCAAAAACATTTGATTTGATTTTTTCGAAGACCGCATCTGCTTCGTCTTTGGTCTTCAACTTCAGCTTTTTCCCGTCCAAACCGTAAAATGCAGCTTGGAAAACATGTTTGTCCTTCTGGAACGTTCCATCAATCGTCCAAGATTCTACAGGTTCGAAACCGGCAATCTCTTCCTCGCGGTTAATAATCAATTTAAGCGCAACAGATTGAACCCGTCCGGCACTCAAGCCTTTTTTGACTTTCTTCCATAATATTGGTGAAATGGAGTATCCAACGAGACGATCCAATATTCTTCGTGCCTGCTGGGCCGACACAAGATCCATGTTGATTGGTCTGGGGTTTTTCAGTGCTTCTTTAACTGCATCTTTGGTTACTTCGTTATAGACGACGCGGATATTGTCAGCGGGGTCCAAGCCCAATAAGTGTGCGAGGTGCCACGAAATGGCTTCCCCTTCTCTATCCGGGTCGGAAGCTAGGTAGATTTTTTCTGCCTTTTGGGCATATTTTTTCAATTCTTTTATCAGGTCGCCTTTACCCCGGATGGAAATATAATCCGGTTGATAGTCATTTTCGATATCAACAGCCATGCGGCTTTTCGGTAAATCGCGCAAGTGACCTTTACTGGCTACCACTTTATAGTTTCTGCCAAGATACTTTTCTATCGTCTTGGCTTTGGTAGGTGATTCCACGATGACTAAATATTTATAAGCCAAAGAAACGACTCCTCTCAACGAAATATTTTGTATGTATATTTCTGTCATTTAAATCGTTTCCCATCTTATGCCATAAAGTAGGTGTTTGTCAAATGGAAGTTATCTCGTGGATGCGTCAGTTCCACTGCGTTTTCATTTCTTCCAGCACGTCAGTCGCATTCAAAACGCAAGCAGCACCAGCCTTTATCAATTGGTTGGTGCCGACACTGAGTCGACTGTTAATATTTCCGGGGACCGCAAAAACGTCCCGGTTTTCCTGAAGCGCCAGATTCGCAGTTATGAGGCTGCCGCTTTTTTCTGCCGCCTCAATCACTAAAGTTGCCGACGAAAGGTTGGCGATCAGGCGATTGCGCATCGGGAAATGGAAACGTTCCGGTTTCGAGCCTAAAGGATATTCGCTGATGACGAGCTGCTCTGCCATCATTTGTCGCTGAAGGGCAGCATTTTCCCTCGGGTAGGTGACATCCAGTCCTGTTCCGATGATGCCGATCGTGGCTCCGCCGTTTCCGATTGTAAAGGAATGAACCATCTGATCGATTCCTTTGGCGAGGCCGCTTACCAGCGTCATGCCTTCCATAACTAATGGCGGTATCATTTCGTTCAGTACTGCCTTCCCATAGGCAGTCGGATTGCGGCTGCCTACGACACTCAAACAGGGTTGCTCCAATAAACGGATATTCCCCGCATAGAACACTACGACAGGCGGAAGATAGCTATTCAGCCAACCTTCCGGATAGCCCTTATCCAGGATGGTCAAAATCTGGATCTCTTTGCTCCGATAAAGCTCCAGCTGTTCTCCATACGACATCCTGCTGTATGCCCTTTCTATGGCTTCCTTCAATTTCTGTTGTTTGGATTCATTGGCTATCGGCACATAACTGTTAATGTTCTCTTCTATTGAATAACACGGATCCCTCATCCAGGACAAATAGAGGTGTTTCATAAAATGGGGCGTGCACGCTCCGGTCATTGCATGATAGATCAGCTTATCCCGGACCGTCAGATTTTCTCTGTTCATTTCCATAAAAAAACTCCTTTGGATACCATCTGTTAAGATAATACGAAAGGAGCTTGCTTTTGCTTTATTTGATTGTTTATTTTGAAGAAACAACGCATGCCATCCGGAGAAGCCTGCATTCGGAATAAGCCCAAATCATCACTGGCCTCTCAACATGCTTTTGATCGGATCAAACGTCTTCCTGTGGATGGGTGTGATGCCATGGGTATCCAAACCGGACAAATGCAGCTGGGTGCCATACCCGGCATTCTTCTCAAACCCATAGTGTGGATATTGCACAGCATATTCGGACATCAGGCGATCCCGGTATACTTTCGCAACAATGCTGGCGGCCGCGATAGAGACGGATTTAGCATCCCCTTTGATGATCGACTGCTGTTCAATGGGCAACGGCAGCTTCATGGCATCGATCAGCAGACTGTCCGGTTCTTGTTTCAGATTGGCGATCGCCTGCATCATCGCCAGTTTCGTGGCTTCGTATATATTCACGGCATCGATCGTTTCCGGTGGAATCAAGCCGATCCCGACGTCCCCAATTTCCATTATCTGATCGTAAAGCTGCTCCCGTTTTTTTGCTGAGAGTTGTTTCGAATCGTTGACAGGAAGGAAAGGGATCTCCGGCGGGAGAATGACCGCTGCAGCCACCACCGGGCCGGCTAACGGGCCTCTGCCGACTTCATCGATGCCTGCGATGGCAAGACGGCCTTTCGCCTTCAGTTCTTCTTCGAAGACCATCATCTGATTTTGCCGCTCTTTTAAGGCCAGGTCCAGTTGATAATTCCGCTCCCAGGATTTGACCGCAGCTTGGACGCCTTTGCGGGAATCAGCCTGGATCATTGTCCAACGTTGATCTTCCAATGTTTGGATTTCCTGCAATAACTCCTTGATGGCAGCGATGCTCAATGGTTTGTTCATTCCGCCAAGCCCTCGCCAGCTTCCACCAGTTTGACGGGAACCTGATCCAAAGTGTACGGACCCAGTTTGCCGCCGCGGATATCAAAAATAATTTTTTCGCTGGCCCTGCTGTAGTCCTCACCAAAGCGCAGTTTTGTGGTCAATTCCATCAACAGATCCGGAATGGCCTCTTCGAATTCTTTTTCGTCCACCTTATAGAATGCCTGCAATCTGCCCGGATAATGTTGCATAAAATGACGCAATCCAAATAAAGCGACGTCATCCTTATGGAAAACGGTATCCTTGATTGCTCCTGTCAAAGCAAGCTTTTGCCCGATCAGCTGATCCTCGAATTTGGGCCACAATATCCCTGGTGTGTCCAACAATTCGAAATCACCGCCGATTTTCAACCATTGTTGTCCTTTTGTCACGCCGGGGCGATTCCCGGTCTGGGCACGGTTTTTCTGCATCAGCTTGTTGATCAAGGTTGATTTCCCGACGTTGGGGATACCAAGAATCATCAAGCGGATGGCACGTGGTTTGACGCCTTTATCGATCATCGCCTGGGTTTTGTGTGCCATCATCGCTTTCAGTTCTTTTTTGATGTTTTCTACATCTTTATTGTTCAGCGTCGAAATCGAAACAGCACGCTGCGCTTTGTTGTCCTTTTTGAAGTACTCGATCCATTCTTTTGTGGCGGTCTTATCCGCCAAATCGGCTTTGTTGAGGACAATCAATCTTGGCTTGTTGCCGATGATATCATCGATTAAAGGATTTCGGCTTGATTCCGGAATTCGTGCATCCAGCAATTCGATCACCAGATCGACCATTTTTAATTTTTCCAACGCTTCACGTTTCGCTTTTGCCATGTGGCCTGGAAACCATTGTATTAACATATTGACACTTCCTTTTCTGAGTAAATCCCTATGCTCCCGTTCAAGACAAAACACAAGTGCAAATACACTTGTGTGCGGTTGTCCCTTTATTCATCTGCACCATTGTCATCGATGATCCCTATTTTGTTCAATGGCCACAGTCTTAAATCGGCTGTACCCTCAATCTGCGCTGCCGCGACGAAGCCGAATACACGGCTGTCTTTGGAAACGCTGCGGTTATCCCCAAGAACGAAATACATATCATCAGGCACTGTTGCCTCCCCTGTCAAGCTGAAGAGTGTAAAATCACCGGTCAGCGCCTGATTTGATCCTTCTTTCAACGCCTCCAGATAATGTTCTTCAACTTTTTCGCCGTTGATGTACAGCTCATCCTGGAAATAGGTGATTTCGTCACCGGGCAACCCGATGATGCGTTTCACATATTCTTCGTCGCTCCCGTCCGGAGCGGGAAACACCACAATATCGAAACGATCGATTTCGGACAATTTATTCAGGATCAGCCGGTCTCCCGTCTCCAAAGTCGGTACCATCGAATCGCCGACGACCTGGAACGGATAAAACAGATAGGTCCGGATAACGATGAAGAGCACAAATGCGATCGCCACCGAAACAATAAGATTCAGGACTTCCCGCAAAAAGCTGCCTCGGTTTTCTGGCTGAGTTTCTTTCTTTTTATCGACTCCGAATCTTTCGTTCCTTGAAACAAAACCAGAGTCTTGGTCGTTATGATCTTTATTCCCAAATGACATCGAATCACCCTTTCTTATAAATCCAACTGGCACTTAATTTTCAATCAAGCCAAAATCCTCAATCGGATAATACAACATCGCAGCTTTTCCGGCAATATCCGTTTGCGCGACAAAACCGAATATCCGGCTGTCTCGGCTTCGGACTCTGTTGTCCCCAAGCACAAAATAGCTATCTTCTGGGACCGTCTCCACGCCTGTCAAAGTCAGCAAATCAAAGTCCGAAGTGAAAACATCCATCCCTTGTTGCTTCTCAGTCCCCAGAAAAGGCTCTGCGATGGGCTCACCATTCAGGTACAGTTGATCTTCACTGTACGAAATGGAATCGCCCGGCAAGCCGATAACGCGCTTAATGAGTGTTTGCCCTTCTTCATTGCTGAAGATGATGATATCAAATCGGTCAATGTCCGAAAACGTCTCGTATAAGAGATAGTTGCCTTGTGCAAGCGTGGGACTCATGGAGTCGCCTTCCACTTTCAGCGGAATAAACACATAGAACCGGATGATGATCACCAGCAGCAAGGCAAAGATGATCGCCTTCACCCAATCCCAGATGCCGTCCTGCACCTTTTTGTCTACTTTCATCAGTACCAACCTTTTTGGTTATAGTTTGTGCTAAAACAACACTCATAGTTTAGCACATTTTGTGCATAAAAAGAATCGCAACCGATCAAGCTGTGATTATTCCAAGCGTTCAAAGCATCGCAAAAAGGTTTGGCACTTCGTAAGAGCTGCCAAACCTTTCGGATTATTCTATCTCCATCAGTATTTCCATAGCTTTATCGTACTGTGTATCGTTCTCCGTAAGGACTTCACGCAATTTTTCGACTATCGCCAATGCCGTATTGCCTGTTACGATGCCGGTTGTTTCCAGGTCATTTGCAGCTTGGAATGATGCTACCTGCTCGACGGTATCTTCGTCGTAATAACCGTCCGCCTCGACTGCGTAGCCGATGGCGTTCAGCATCGCTTCGACATTCTTGACCGCTTCAGAGACAGTTCCTTCTGCATAGGTTGCTGTTGAATCGATGATTGTCAACGTAGCGTATTCCGGAAGGGCGACTTCGTAATCCACGGCTATCCCTTTTTCGTGGATCCAGTTGCCGTTCGGCGTAAGCCATTTCGCTACAGTCAATTTCAACTCGCTGCTCTCTGTCAAAGGATACACTGTTTGGACTGTCCCTTTGCCGAAGGTTGTTGTCCCAACCAACGGTATTCCGGATGATTCCTGCAGTGCACCCGCGACGATTTCCGAAGCGCTGGCACTGCCTTCATCCACAAGCAGGACGGTCGGTTCGGTTATTTTGAAATCTCCAAAATCGCTTTCGCTGGCCACTATCTTATTCGGCTCAGCATCTTTTTCTTGGGTCTGCATGATAACGTCTCCGTCGTCAAGGAACATATTGCTGATCTTCAGAGCTTGATCCAATAAACCGCCTGGATTTTGCCTGAAATCAAACACAAAGGCTGTGGCTCCCTGGGTACGCAAGTCCGTTACAGCACTGACGATATCGTCATATGTCGGCGTCGAGAAACTGGAAACGTGGACGATGCCTATTTCCGGATGTTCTTCATCCATTTCAAATGTCACCGTCTCAATCGGAATTGTGTCCCTGATGATGTTCACTTTGAAAGTCTGATCGCCGCGCATGATTTCAAGGACCACTTCACTACCCTTTTCGCCTCTGATCAAAGTGACTGCCTCACTTGCAGTCAAACCCTGCAAAGCTTGGTCATCCGCACTAAGGATGATGTCGTTCGGCAAGAGTCCAGCTTTTTCGGCTGGGGAGCCTTTGATCGGCGAAACGATGACGATCTGCTGATTCAAGGACATGATTTCAGCTCCAATCCCTTCGAACGAGGCAGAAATCGTCTCATCCAAGTTATCGCTCGCTTCTGTATTCAAGTATTGACTGTAGGGATCGCCGACAGCTTCAACCATGCCGCTCAAGGCACCCTCGATCAGCGTCTCTTCATCGACACCTTCGACATAATTGTTGAGCAGTGTCTGATAGACAGCCCCAATCTGGTCCGCTGCCGCGGCATCCAAGGTAGAGCTGTTCGTCCCTTGAATGATTTCCCCCGTAGAAGGAAGCGCTACGCTTTTCCCGATCCATGCATACGTCCCACCAATCGCTGCAGCAGCGACGATGATCAAGGAAAGGAAATAGAAGGAGAGTTTAACTCCGCGTTTTTTGCTGTTTTTAAGTTTATGCCCGTTGTTGCCCATTCATAGTACACCTCTTTAGATTATAAGATAGATTCCAAAGCAACGAGCATCATGTCGTCGAATGTTGTTTCGCGCTCTTCGGCAGTCGTCTCTTCCCCGGTAAGGATATGATCGCTGATTGTCAACAAAGCCAATGCTTTCCGGTTGTATTTTGCGGCCAGCAGGTACAACCCGGCCGCTTCCATTTCGACAGCCAGAACGCCATAGTCAGCCAATTTTTGTTTATCCAACTCTTCGTTGTAGAAGCGGTCCGAGGAAAGGACGTTGCCCACGTGGACGGATAACTTTCTTTCCTTTGCGGCCATGTAGGCATTGTGCATCAGATCAAAGTTACAGATTGGCGCAAAGTTGACTTGGCCATTGAACGTATTGCTGACGACACTGGAATCGGTGGTCGCGCCTTGGGCAATGACAATATCGCGGACATGGATATCTTTTTGGATCGCCCCTGCCGAACCGACACGGATCAGATTCTGAACGTTATACTCAGTGATCAGTTCGTTGGCGTAGATCATGATGGAAGGCAAGCCCATGCCTGTGCCTTGGACTGAAACGCGCTTGCCTTTGTATGTCCCGGTGTAACCGAACATGTTCCGGACCGAATTGTACTGCTCAACGTCATCCAAATAGGTTTCCGCAATGTACTTCGCTCTTAATGGATCGCCCGGCAACAAGACTGTTTCCGCGATTTGTCCCTGTTTTGCTGCGATGTGTGTACTCATTTCATTTCCTTCTTTCTCTATTTAATCTCTGTTCCGCTCAACGTAAACTTCAAACAATTCATCAAAGACGGCCATGAACTCTGTGTACTCGCCGCTCAACTCCAGGTAATCGGCTAGTTCATGGTAGTCAGTCATTTGCTTCGGAAAACCGATATCCTCAGAAACCCGAATCGCAAATGCTGTTTTGTCATCTTTTTTGTAAGGGTCTCTATACGTGAGAATGAAAAGGTAAAAAGATTGTTTCATAAATTAGGCCTCTTTCTATTCTATCAAATTTTCTGCCGGTATGCTTACTTCAAATGAATATTCTTTCGTCTCTTTATCGATGGAAAGCAAGCGGATGGCACTTTCTTTCGGCAGGTCCATGCCAGCCAAGTTCATCTCTATCGTTTCCGTTGCAGCATCCAAGCTGACGAATGCGGGCAGCGTCAAAAATTGAGCCAAAAGACTCAGGGCTTCCTTTTCAGGCAAAGTCAGCCCACCCAAGGAAAGGTCGGTTATCTTCAACTGCAGATTGCCGTCGGTTGTCGCATGCGGCTCTCCTGATAATGCGAACGGGATCGAAAATCCCAACAGAACAGTTTCACCTTTTAGGGTGATCACATCCGTGATGTCCACCGAATAGCCAGCCAAACTCTTCTCGGATTCCAGATATTGGTTGGCGATGGTTGCTAATTCGGTATTGTTCAAAGCTAATCCGACCGAAAGCTGATCCTCCGCTTGAACCGTGACTTGCATATCTTCCGAAGATGGGCTCGGCTGTTCCATCGTGATTTTCGAGAACAGCCAAACCGCTGCGATGACCAGAATGAGCGATAAGGTGATGAAAGCAATTTTCCATGGATTCGGGCTGTTTTTCATACTTCTTTGTTGATTGGTCACCATTCTATTAGCCCCTTTCTAAATTTTTCCTGAAAATCACTATCATTTTCAGGTGGCAAAGCTACCATTATTTTCTAAATCTTACCATTTATTATGATATAATGCATTCAGAAGGACGTTGTTGGAGACTGTTTTTTTACTTGGCCAAACATCAATTGCTGACAGGCAACAAGGAGGAATGAATGTGACAACTTTTCCGCAAACAGAAGGCAGACGTAAAGTCATCGTTAATGAAGTACTGAATGCTGTAACACATGGAATCGGAACGTTGCTTAGCATCGCTGGATGCGTCTTACTCATTTTAAAGGGATCCCGATCAGGAAACGTTACAGAAGTCGTTGCCTATGCCATTTATGGGGCTTCGATGATTTTGCTTTTCCTCTCGTCAACCCTCTATCACAGTTTCAGTTTGACCCGTTTTCAAAAGATTTTCCGCTACATCGATCATGCAGCCATCTATTTGTTGATTGCAGGAACGTATACACCGTTTTGTTTGATCGCGGTGCGCAATGGGCAAAGCCGAGCCTTGTTCATTGCCGTTTGGGCAATCGCAATCATCGGCATTATCCTGAAAATCTTTTTCGTCGGAAAATTCAACGGAATTTCCACTCTCTTGTACTTAGGTATGGGATGGATGGCGCTGTTCATCATCCAACCGATGTACCAGACACTCGGCCTAAACGGCATTGTGCTCATCGGTCTAGGCGGCTTAAGCTACAGTTTGGGTACTATTTTTTACTCGAACAAAAAATACGGTTTTATGCATGTCATTTGGCACCTCTTTGTTTTGGCAGGCGCCGCCTTCATGTACT
Source organism: Trichococcus sp. (assembly GCF_055118575.1). Taxonomy (NCBI): domain Bacteria; kingdom Bacillati; phylum Bacillota; class Bacilli; order Lactobacillales; family Carnobacteriaceae; genus Trichococcus; species Trichococcus sp. The sequence goes on from NZ_JBSQPW010000009.1 coordinate 61,579, forward strand.
TCGGTATCTTGCTGTATGTTTAAAAAATAGAAAAGCGGTAAAAGCCCGCTCTGCCTCGAAAGAAATTTAGGAAATCTGGCCTCGCAACGTTCCCTGCGGTCACCTTGTACTGGGACTCTAAGGGATGAATCCCAAAGAGTCCCATGCAAATGAGCATCGTAGAGCGCAATTGCTGAGAGACTTCTGAATTCATAGGAATCAACGTGACCGTGCCGGTCAGTTTTATCATGTTTCTAAGCCATCATAGATGACAAGAACCATGACAAGCCGAATGGTAACCTTGGCTCGATAGAGACAAGGGGTTCCTTCATTCATTAATTTCCGAGAGGCAGGCTTGGACCGCTAGCCATCTTAATTGAACAGCTTGTGAATCTGTAAAACACCTAAGGTGATGCACTTTTTCATTCAGAAAATCAATAACATCATGCAAAGCAAAAATTGGGCTGACTCCAACATTGGAGTCAGCCCTTTTTGCTTAGTTCACCCGTTTAAAGACTTTGAATTCATGTTCATAGCGGTTTTTGTCATCGACAACGCCTGCGGTTGATGAGGTTAATTCCCACTTGTTCCAGTCGGTTGTCGGAAAATAAGTATCCCCATCAAAATCAGCATGAATGACAGTCTGATAGAGTATATCCGCGAACGGCAGGAAAAGCTCAAAAATCTCGCTGCCGCCGATGATGAACACCGTATCCTCTTCATTGTCCAAAGCCAACACCTCATTGACATCATGACGGACAGTAACGCCTGCATGACTGTAATCGGTTTGTCTTGTCAGGATGATGTTTTCCCTTTTCGGAAGCGGGCGTGACCCCATCCCCTCGAACGTTTTTCTGCCCATCACGATTTTGTGGTCCAGCGTCATTCCCTTGAAATATTTCAGATCATTCGGGAGGTGCCAAGGCAATGTGCCACCTTTTCCGATGATTCCGTTGTCGTCTTCAGCCCATAATAATGCGATCATCCCAAATTTTGCCGCGCAGCCGGGCCCATGCCCGGACCAACCAGGTACTTTGCTGGAACCTGATGGCGGCAACCTCCTTTTCCTCATTTTGGCAAATTCTTACACAGCGATTGGCGCTTTGATGCCCGGATGGCTCTTGTAGCCCTCCAGGACGATATCCTCTTTTTCCATTTCAAAAATGGACTTCTCAGGATGCTTCAGCACCAACTTCGGCAAAGCGAATGGCTCTCTGGAAAGTTGCAGCTCGATCTGCTCGATATGATTCAGATAAAGATGGGCATCTCCGAACGTATGGATGAATTCTCCAACTTCGAGGCCCGTTTCATTTGCGATCAGATGTGTCAGCAAGGCATAGCTGGCTATGTTGAACGGCACACCCAAAAAGATATCCGCACTTCTTTGATACAATTGGCAGCTGAGCTTTCCATCCGTGACGTAGAATTGGAACAGTGTGTGGCAAGGCGGCAAGGCCATTGAAGGCACATCTTCCGGATTCCAGGCAGAGACCATTAATCTTCTCGAATCAGGGTTCGTTTTGATCATTCCGATGACATCACTGATCTGATCGATGAATTCCCCTTGTGTCGTTTTCCAGCGGCGCCATTGGGAGCCATAAATGTTGCCCAATTCTCCATGTTTGGCTGCAAAGGCTGGGTCCGTCAAAATTGCTTCCCGGAATTTGGCCATTTCGGTGTCGTAGATTGCTTTAAATCCATCTTCCTTCAGGACCCGGTGGCCGAAGTCATCCATGTTCGGTCCTGTGTAATCTGCTGATTTCACATAGCGTTCAAATGCCCATTCATCCCAGATATGGTTGTTGTTTTCCAATAGGTATTTGATGTTCGTGTCGCCTTTCAGGAACCACAGCAATTCGCTCTTGATGAGTCCGAAAGCGACTTTTTTTGTCGTCAAGATCGGAAACCCTTCAGCGAGGTCGAAACGCATTTGGTGACCGAAGATGCTCTTCGTGCCGGTTCCTGTGCGGTCATGTTTCGTGGCGCCTGTTTCCAGGACGGTTCTAGCTAAATCCAAATATTGTTTTGTCATCTTGTTTCTCCTATGCACATTAATCTTTGGAGAACTGGCTGAGGTATTCCCAGCGCTCCCATTTTTCGGCAAGCATTGCTTCCGCATCGTCCAATTCCTGTTGTAATTGGGTCAGTTTTTCGAAATCCGAAGCGTTTTCGGCCATGGCGCTCTGCAACTTCTGACTTTTTTCCTCAAGTTCGGAAATGTCGTCCTCGATTGTGGTCCATTCCTTCTGCTCCATGTAAGTCCATTTGGTTTTTTCTGGGACCGCCTCCTGCGTCGGGACAGGTGCTGCCGTTTTTTTGATTTGTTGTTTAGCGGTTTCGCTTTCCTTTTGACTGGATACCAGCAAATATTCGCTCATATCCCCAAAAAATACGCTTGGTCTGCCTTCATCATTCAGGATCAGCAGCTTGTCAGCCACTTTATCCAGGAAATAACGGTCATGCGAAACGGTGATGACGGCGCCGCCGAAGCTGCTCAAGTAATCCTCCAGCACAGTCAGCGTATCGATATCCAAGTCGTTCGTCGGCTCATCCATCAGCAGCACATTCGGTTTCGTCATCAGCAGCTTCAACAAATAAAGGCGACGTTTTTCCCCTCCAGATAACGAACTGATCAGGCTGCCGTGTGTTTCGCGCGGGAAGAGAAAAGTTTCCAGCATCTCCGTGACGCTGACGACGATGCCGTCGCTTAATTTCACCTCTTCCGCGATTTCCTGCAGATAATTGATGACGCGCTTATCATCCGGGAGCACCTCGGAAAGCTGTTTGTAATAGGCTATTTTGACGGTTTCCCCAATGATCAGATTCCCGCTGGCGATTTCTTTTTCGCCTGCCAACATATTCAGGAAAGTCGTCTTGCCTGCTCCATTTTTGCCGGCGATGCCGATGCGATCGGTTGACTGGAATATAAAGGAAAAATCGTTGAGGATCTGCTTTTCGCCCGCAAACAGCGAGATATGCTCCAGATTGAAGACGCGTTTGCCCAAGCGGGAACCATCCAATTGGATTTCGAGCTTGGCATCGCTTGTGCTTTGTTGCGTCGCTTCCTTCAAATCCTCAAACCGGTGGATCCGCGCCTGTTGCTTCGTCGTTCTGGCTTTGGCGCCCTTGCGCATCCATTGCAGTTCGCTCTTGTACAGTTTCAGTTGCTTCTCGTCCATTTTTTGCTGGATTGCTTCGCGTTCGCTCTTCTGAACCAAATAGTCCTCGTAGTTGCCTGTGTAGACTTCCAATCCGCCGCTTTTCAGTTCGATGATTTTCGTGACGGCATTCTCCAGGAAGTAGCGGTCATGGGTCACCAACAGAACGGAGCCTTTGTATTGGGCAAGATAATTCTCCAGCCATGTGATCGAGTCCATATCGAGATGGTTGGTTGGTTCATCCAGCAACAGCAGGTCCGGCGCTTGGATCAGCACCTGCGCCAAACCGACGCGTTTCCGTTGCCCACCGGAGAGCTCGCCTACTTTTTTCGTGATGTCTTCCAACCCCAATCTGTTCAGGATGGATTTGATCTGAACCTCCGTCTGCCAAGCATCCTGCGCATTCATGTCCGCTTCTGCTTTACTGTACCGGTTCTGGTTATCCGGATTCAGACTGTCTTGCTCCAGCAATTCCAGAGCTTCCTCGTAGGCGCGGACCGTCTTGATGATCGGCGCTTCGCCTTCATAGACCGCTTCAAAAACAGTTGAATCTTTGTTCAATTGAGGCTCCTGCGCCAAGTAGCCGACCCGATAATCGCTGGGCACGTCCAGGCTGCCGGCATCCGGCGTTTCGATTCCCGCAATGATCTCCAGCAAAGAGCTCTTGCCGGTCCCGTTCTGGCCGATCAGGCCGATATGTTCGCCTTCACGGATCGTGAAGGATATTTTATTGAAGAGTTTCTTCATCCCGTAGGATTTTTCCAACTCGATGGCATTAAAGTCTTTCATATTTCGCAATCATCCTTTGTTTTCAATCCATGTCGTTTTATGTTCAGGGATCTTGATAGTCTCTTGACATTGTAACATATCAGGCCGGGCTGAGGGACATTGAATGTCCAAAAAACACCCCATGTTTAAGCAACGCTTATCATCAAAAAAAATAGAGAGGTTTCCCTCTCTATTTTTGCAGACTCTATGGAATTAGAACAATCCAGTAACGACTCCATCTTCAGTGACGTCCATGCGCAAAGCAGCCGGTTCTTTCGGCAGACCCGGCATGGTCAGGATATCCCCCGTCAACGCAACGACAAAACCGGCACCGATCTTCGGTACGAACGAACGGATGGTGATGTCGAAGTTTTCCGGACGGCCGATCGCTTTTTGATCATCGGACAAGGAATACTGCGTTTTTGCCATACAAACCGGCAGACGGTCCCAGCCATGCTTCTTGAATTGACGCAACTGGTTCTTGGCTTCTTTGGAATAGATGACAGTTTTGCCGCCATAGATTTTGGTGACGATTGTCTCGATCTTTTCTTCGATGCTGCTCTCCTCCGCCACATAAAGAGGAACGAAAGCTTTTGTGTATCCGTCGATAGCCTTAACGACAGCGTTCGCTAAAGCTTCGCCGCCTTCAGCGCCTTTTGCCCAAACGGCTGTCTGGACACATTCGACTTCCTGAGCGGCACAGAGACTGACGACCGCTTCGATTTCGGCAGCGGTGTCGTTCGTGAATTCATTGAGCGCCACAACGACAGGCACACCATATTGTTGCATGTTTTCGATATGTTTCTGCAGATTGGCGAAGCCGGCTTTGACCGCTTCGACATTTTCGCCGTTGTTGAGGTCTTTCACCAATACGCCACCATGCATCTTCAACGAGCGGACGGTTGCTACGATAACGACTGCATCCGGGCTCTTGCCTAGTTGCGGTACTTTGATGTCCATGAACTTCTCAGCACCCAAGTCGGCTCCGAAACCGGCTTCCGTAATGACGTAGTCAGCCAATTTCAGGGCTGTTTTAGTTGCCAATACGCTGTTGCAACCGTGCGCGATATTGGCGAACGGTCCGCCATGCACAAATGCCGGCGTATGGTACAACGTCTGGACCAAGTTCGGCTCCAAAGCATCCTTCATAAGCAAGGTCAATGCGCCTTCCACTTTCAAGTCTCTGACAGTCACAGGTACCCGATCAAACGTATAGCCGATGACAATGTTCCCGATCCGGTTCTTCAGATCCGTCAGTGAAGTCGATAAGCAAAGAATCGCCATGATTTCGCTCGCTACCGTAATGTCGAAGCCGTCTTGTCGGGGAACGCCTTGGATTGGTCCACCCAAGCCGATGACGATGTTGCGCAACGCACGATCATTGATGTCCAACACGCGTTTCCAGGTGATCCGGCGTTGATCGATATTAAGGACATTACCTTGTTGGATATGATTATCGATCAAGGCTGATAAGGTATTGTTCGTCGCTGTGATGGCATGCATGTCGCCAGTGAAATGCAGATTGATGTCCTGCATCGGCTGCACTTGTGCATACCCGCCGCCAGCCGCTCCGCCTTTGACGCCCATCGTCGGCCCTAGTGAAGGTTCGCGCATCGCGATCATCGCTTTCTTGCCGATGCGTGTCAGCGCATCTCCTAAACCGACTGTTACGGTTGATTTACCTTCACCAGCCGGGGTAGGGTTGATTGCAGTGACAAGGATCAACTTACCGTCTGCCTCTTCACTTAAGGAGTTGATTTTCTTGATGTCCACTTTTGCCTTGTATTTGCCGTACAGTTTCAGATCATCTTCTGTCAGGGAAAGGGTTGCCGCTACTTCTTTGATCGGAAGCATCTCATTTGCTTGAGCTATCTCGATATCCGTCTTCAAAACCATCACTCCAAATTCTTCATGTTTACATACATTTTAGCACATAGACCAAGAGAAAGAACGTGTTTTATGGCCATTCCATTGATAAAACTGCTTACATTTACGGCAAATCAAAAAATCCAGAAAGGAATTCAAGATGAAATCCCTTTCTGGATTTGAGTTTATTGACGGATCAGGTGATCGAATGCGCCCAAAGCGGCAGTCGCTCCGGCTCCCATCGAGATAATGATTTGTTTATAGGCACTGTTCGTGCAGTCTCCGGCAGCGAATACGCCTTCCAGATTGGTTGAACCATGGTTGTCGACGATGATCTCACCACGTTCGTTCATCGCAAGTCCGGATTCCTTCAGCCAAGCAGTGTTCGGAACCAAGCCGATCTGGACGAAGACACCTTCAAGAGCGATGGTGTGCTCTTCGTTCGTGTTCCGGTCCACATAAGAGATGGCTTCTACTTGATCTGTTCCGGTTATCGCTTTCGTCGCTGCATTCGTTATGACTGTGACGTTTTTCAAAGCATGGATACGGTCCTGCAATACCTGATCGGCTTTCAATTCAGGCAGGAACTCCAGCACGGTGACATGATTCGCCAAACCGGCCAGATCGATCGCCGCTTCTATGCCGGAATTTCCGCCGCCGATGACGGCAACGTCTTTTCCTGCAAACAAGGGGCCATCGCAGTGCGGGCAGTTGGTGACGCCTTTTGTGCGGAACTCCTCTTCGCCTGGAACATTTACATTGCGCCAATGCGCACCGACAGAAAGAATAGCGGTCTTCGCCTTGAGGACTGCGCCATTTTCCAACTCGACCTCGATCAGGTCCGTTTTGCGGATACTTTTTGCGCGTTGGCCTTTCATGATGTCGACTTTGTACTCATTGACATGAGCCTCGACTTGCGCCATCAGCTTAGGCCCCTCGGTATAAGGCGTTCCGATCATGTTTTCGATGCCGACAGTGTCCATCACTTGACCGCCGTAAGTCTCGACTACCATGCCAGTGTTGATGCCTTTACGGGCAGCGTAGATGGCCGCGCTGTTGCCTGCAGGACCTCCGCCCACAACAAGAACGTCGAAGATGTCCTTATCGGCGAACGCATCTGCACTTGTCGGACCGGCAGCTTTATCGATCAATTGCTCGATCGTCATGCGGCCGCTGGCAAACTCTTCTCCATTAAGGAAAACGGTGGGAACGGCCATGATTTTCTTCGCTTCGATTTCATCCTTGAACATACCGCCCTCGATCATGACGTGGGAAATTTTCGGATTCAGCACGGACATGATGTTCAGTGCTTGGACTACATCCGGACAGTTATGACAGGTCAAGCTGACATAGGTCTCGAAATGCAGTTGTTTGTCAATCGCTTTGATGCGCTTGATGATGGCGTCATCCACTTTTGGAGCCCTTCCGCCAACCTGGAGCAAAGCCAGGATAAACGAAGTGAACTCATGACCTAAAGGCAAACCGGCAAACGAAATGCCGCTGTCGGTTCCTGGTCGTGTAATCGTAAAACTGGGCGTGCGGGAAAGCGTTGCATTTTCGAAAGAAAACTTCGCCGACATTCCGGCGATTTCCTGCAAAAACTCGCTGACTTTCACGGAATTTTCATCCTTGCCCAGACTGGCTTTGAAAACAACATCCGATTCCAACAGTTCAAGATATTGGCCGAGTTGCCCTTTTGTTTCTGTATCTAATGCCATGGGAAGCCTCCTTAAATTTTACCTACCAAGTCCAAGCTAGGTTTCAATGTTTCCGCGCCTTCTTTCCATTTCGCAGGGCAAACTTCGCCTGGATGGGTACGAACATATTGGCCTGCACGGATTTTGTCGATCAGACCACTTGCGTCACGGCCGATGCCATCAGCGTTGATTTCCACTGCTTGAACGATACCATCCGGATCGATGATGAACGTTCCGCGTTGCGCCAAGCCTTCATCATCCAAGACATCAAACCCGATCGAAATCACATGCGATGGGTCACCGATCATGGTGTACTCGATTTTGCCGATAGCTGGTGAATGATCGTGCCATGCCTTATGCGTGAAGTGCGTATCGGTTGATACAGAATAAACCTCTACACCCAAACTTTGCAAGGTTGCATATTGGTCCTGAAGATCTTCCAATTCAGTCGGGCAAACGAAAGTGAAGTCCGCCGGGTAAAAACAAACGATGCTCCATTTTCCTTTCAGATCTTCCGATGATACCTCGATGAATTCACCTTGGTGATAAGCGTTCGCTTTAAATTCCACTATTTCTTTTCCGATTAATGACATTCCGATTCCTCCAATTAGAATAATTATTTTAGAATAATACCTATCAATAACTATATAGAATCCGTCATTATCGGTCAAGTTATAACACTTGATAACTATAAGAATTTTCTCTTTTTTTGGAAAAAGTCTATTCCGTCTCCTAAAAACCTTTATACGTACAGGTTTTTCTGACACAATCGCTTGCCGACATTTGCGGTGGGTGGGATTACAGATTTAACAACAGGAGAGTTTCTGATTAAATCCCCTCCGCGACCAGCCTTGCTAAAAAAGCATCATTCTCAATTAGGTGTTATCATTCTCAATTAAAGAACGCACCCGGATGATTATCTCATCCGGGTGCGTTCTGAATTTATGCGAATCTCAAAAAATCTATAGGCTGCCTTTAAAGCTAGTCCTCATCCATCTTCAGAACGGCCATGAAGGCTTCTTGCGGAACCTCGACGGATCCGACTTGCTTCATGCGCTTCTTGCCTTCTTTTTGTTTGTCGAGCAATTTGCGTTTACGGGAAATATCCCCGCCGTAACATTTAGCCAATACGTTTTTGCGCAAAGCTTTGATGGTGGTCCGTGCCAGAATTTTGTTGCCGATTGTTGCTTGGATCGGAACTTCGAATTGTTGGCGCGGAATCAACCCGCGCAGTTTTTCTGTGATGATTTTTCCGCGGGCATAGGCGAAATCGCGATGCACGATCAAACTCAAGGCATCGACTGCTTCACCGTTCAAGAGGATATCCATCTTGACCAGTTTGCTTGGACGGTAGCCGATCAATTCATAATCAAGGGAAGCGTACCCTTTCGTGCTTGATTTCAATCTGTCGAAGAAATCAAAGATAATTTCCGCCAGAGGCATCTCATAAACAACGTTGACGCGGAAATCATCCAAATAATCCATCGTAACGAAAGTGCCACGTTTCTTCTGGGCGATGTCCATGACGGCCCCGACATAATCGTTGGGCACCATGATGCTTGCTTTCACATACGGTTCTTCGACGCTTTCGATTGTAGTCGCATCGGGCATTTCCGAAGGGTTGTCGATTTCCAAAAATTCGCCGTCGGTCTTATTGACGCGGTAAATAGCAGATGGCGCTGTCGTGATGATATCAAGATCGAATTCGCGTTCGATCCGTTCCTGGATGACGTCCATATGCAGCATGCCCAAAAATCCGGTACGGAAACCAAAACCAAGAGCTTGCGAAGATTCCGCTTCGAACTGCAGGGAAGCATCGTTCAATTGCAGTTTTTCCAAAGCTTCACGCAGGTCATTGAAGTCCGAAGCATCGACAGGGTAAATACCGCAGTATACCATCGGATTCATTTTGCGGTAGCCGGCCAAGGCTTCGCTGGCAGGATTGTTCGCTAAAGTGATCGTATCACCGACCTGGGTGTCTTGGATTGTTTTGATGCCGGCAGTCAAATAGCCCACATCACCGACCATCAAATAGTCGCGTTTGATCGGTTTTGGCGAAAAGATTCCGACTTCAATGACTTCGTACTCTTTGCCGTTAGCCATGAATCTGATCATATCCCCCGGCCGCACCACTCCGTTTTTGATTCGGATATTCAGTACCACCCCTCGGTATGGGTCATATACCGAATCAAAAACCAAAGCTTGCAAAGGTGCTTCCAGATCGCCTTCCGGAGCCGGAACTTTTGCGACGATTTGTTCCAACAGTTCTGGGATACCCAAGCCGATTTTTGCACTCGCCAAAACCGCATCGCTGGCATCAATGCCGATGACATCCTCTATCTCTGCCCTTACCCGTTCAGGATCCGCGGCTGGCAAATCGATTTTGTTGATGACGGGCACGATTTCCAGGTTGTTGTCCAAAGCCAAATATACATTGGCAAGGGTTTGCGCTTCGACTCCTTGTGCCGCGTCAACTACCAGGATAGCCCCTTCGCAGGCTGCCAAACTGCGGGATACTTCATACGTAAAATCGACGTGTCCGGGAGTGTCGATCAGATGGAAGATGTAATCTTCTCCGTCCTCGGCTCTGTACGTCAATTCGACGGCGTTCAGTTTTATGGTGATGCCTCGTTCTCTTTCGAGGTCCATGGAATCCAATAATTGCGCCTGCATATCACGATCGGCGACTGTATCTGTCTTTTGGAGAATTCTGTCCGCCAATGTCGATTTCCCATGGTCAATATGGGCAATGATGGAAAAATTTCTGATCTTTTTTTGTCGTTGCTTCATCTCTTCTAAGTTCATTATCGTTGCTCACTTTCTCTGACGTCCATTCGTTCACTTGAAAATTATACCAATCTATAGCCTTTATGACAAGATGCCGCCTCAGATTGACAAGTCTTTCTCACTTTTAATTAGATAATAATAAGAAAAGCTGAACGGGTTCGTTCAGCCCTGAAAGAAATTTAGGAAATCTGGCCCTGAATGAGCATCGTAGAGCGCAATGGGTCAGATTTATCTAA